>NZ_CATKPX010000031.1:0-73775 GCF_949767755.1 Pseudomonas sp. IT-P4
AAGCGCGGGCTGAAACGACGATAATCGTCGGCCGCGAAATCATCCGCGGCTTTTTTGGCCTGGCCGATGATCGTTTCAAAGCCTGAAATGCCCCACCATCCCCTTCAGTTCAACCCCCAGTTGCGCCAACTGGATACTGGACGCGGCATTGCCCTGCATCGCCAGCGATGACTGATCGGCACTGGCGCGAATGCTGGTAACACTGCGATTGATCTCCTCGGCCACCGAGCTCTGCTCCTCGGCCGCCGCGGCGATCTGCTGGTTCATCTGCTGGATCAGCGACACCGCCGCCGCAATGCTTCCCAGCGCACTCTCGGTCTGCAAGGCATCGCTGACCGCCAGCTTCACCAACTCGCCACTGCTCTGGATCTGCTGCACCGACGACTGCGCCGCCAAACGCAAAGCGCTGACCAGGCGTTCGATTTCCTCGGTCGATTGCTGGGTTCGCTTGGCCAACGCACGCACTTCATCGGCCACCACCGCAAACCCCCTGCCCTGCTCGCCAGCCCGGGCCGCCTCGATCGCCGCGTTCAATGCCAGCAGATTGGTCTGCTCCGCCACACTTTTGATCACACTCAAAACCGTGCCGATGTTCTGGATTTCCGCACTCAGGCTTTCGATGCTCGAACTGGCCGAGGTGGCCGAGTTCGCCAGTTGTTCAATCCGCGCCATGCTCTGGCGCACCACCTGCTGGCCACTTTCAACCTTGCCGTCAGCCGTTTGCGCTGCCAGGGCCGCCTCCTCTGCATTACGCGCGACATCATGCACCGTGGCCGTCATCTGATTCATTGCAGTGGCGACCTGTTCGGTTTCCTCCTTCTGCGTGCTGACTTCGAGGTTGGTCTGTTCAGTCACCGCCGACAGCGATTGGGCGGAAGTCGCCAACTGCTCGATACCCGACTGCAAGCCGCTGACTATATGGCTGAGCCCCGCGCCCATTTGTTGCATTGCCTGCATCAACTGGCCGATTTCGTCACGACGGGTCACGTCAATGGTCGCACTCAAATCCCCTGAGGCAATCTGCTGCGCCACCTCAATCACACGGCGCAGCGGTGCCACGATCAACCGGGTGATAAACCACGCGGCAACCAACCCGACCAGCAAAGCCAGGGCGGAGGAGCCGATGATTAGCAGCGAGTTCTTTTTCAGTTCAGCCTGCATCGCCATGTCTTGTGCAACATAAGCCTGATCCACCCGTTCGACCACTTGGGCTGCGCGCTGGTGCAATTGTTGATAGACGGTTTTTTCCTGCTCCAGCAGCCCGGTGTACTCGGCAAGTTTGTCGCTGAAACTGACGATATGGCCCATTACCTCATTGAGGACGGTCTGATAGCCCTCATCCTTGACCGTGGTCTTGAGCTGCTCGGCCTGGGCCAGTGCCTGGCTGGCCTGTTCGATCTTGCCCTGCCCGGCGCTATCGTCACCTTTGCGGCTTTGATCCAGGCGCACGCGCGCTTCATTCATGGCTTGCAGCATCAAGCGTGAAACCTGGCTGACCTGACTGGCCTGCTCGATGAATTGCGCACCGTCCTTGCCTTCGGACTCTTTCAGCGTATAGGCGCCGTCATCGACGAGCCCGGATTGCAATACATCAAGGTTATTGGCCACGCTGGACACCGACCAACTGGCCATTTCCAGGGCCAGGTCCTTGGCCTGGGTAAGCGAGACAAACTCGTCGAAAGCCTTGCGATAGTCCCCCAGGGACTGTTCGACATCATTCATCACCGGCACGTTGGCCGCAGAAGCGGCCTTGAGCTGGCCGGCCAGGGCGATCAGGCCATCGACGCCCTCGTGCAGGGCATCGACGGTTTTCGGACTGCCGTGCAAGGCGTACTCCTGCTCCAGCAGCCGCACCTTGAGCAAACCGCTGTTGAGCGATGACATCTGCTTGAGCCCGTCGAAGCGCTGGCTGATGGTTTGCAGGGACCAAACGCCAATGCCCGCCACCAATGCAGTCAACAACAGTACCAGGACAAACCCGACACCCAGTTTTTTCGCCATACCGAGGTTGGCAAAACGTCCTTGCACGGCCGAATTCATTGCACTTAGTCCCCTGCCAAAGTCTGTAGACGCAGATTCGCAACGGGCCGGTGGCAACACAAGGCTCTGGCGCCGGAATAATGGCAAAAAGCTACGCCAACGTCGTTTTCAGAACGTTTGAGGTCGATCCCGTGCAGAGGCCTGAAAGAACGCCCGGGCTCGCGGATCGCAGGCATAGGCCACGTTGATACGCTGCCAGTCACTGGCCTCACCCGAGGGGTTGAAGGCGGTCTTCGATGACAGCAGCACACCCAGGCGCCGCGCCTGGGTCCGCAGCTGATCGTAGTCGGACATTCGTGATCGCGCCCAGATGAACAAGCCTCCCGCCGGCTTGCCGAAAACTTCCCATTCGGCATCCTCGAGCAATTGCAGCACCGCCAGCCGGTCGCAGCTCAAGCGTTGGCGCTGACGCTGCACCAGTTTGCGGTAGGCACCATTAGCCAACAGGCACGCCAGCACCGACTCGCAAAAACGCGAGGCGCCCATGCCACTGATCATCTTGACCTCGGCCAGGCGCGTAATGACTTCGGCACAAGCCACCACGAAACCGACCCGCAAGGAACTGCTGAGGGTCTTGGAAAAGCTGCCCACGTAGATCACGTTGTCGTCCAGCGCAGCCAGACGCATACCGGAACCGCTGTGCAAATCCGCATAGACGTCGTCTTCGATCACCTGTACGTCGAAGGTCCTGGCCAGCTGCAGCACGCGGCGCGCCACCAACGGTGCAAGGCTGCTGCCGGTCGGGTTGTGATAGAAGCTATTGATCAGCAGCCCTTGAGGCCGGTGTTTGACCAGCACCGATTCGAGCACGTCCACGTCCGGCCCGCGCGGTGTTCGCGGTACTTCGACCATGTGGATGCCGTGCAGCCTGAGCAGATCGAACAGCACCGGATAGCCGGGACTCTCCACAGCCACACAATCACCGGCCTTGAACAGTGTCCGCACGATCAGGTCAAGCCCCTGACTGGCGCCCGCCGTGGTCATGATCCGGTTGTCCTGCGCCCGGATATCCAGCTGCCTGAGGTGCTTGAGGATCTGTTGTCGCAAGGCCGGCAAACCCAGCGGCGTGCTGTAGTTGAACAGGCTGGCCGTGTCGGAACGACTGACTTGCCGAATCGCGTAAATCAGATCGTCTGTCTCGCGCCAGCTTTCAGGCAGCCCACCACAGCCCAGCCTCAACTCAGTCGAACAGGACCTGATCTCGGGCTCAGCTCCCTCGAACCACACCGGCTCGTGCTTTGCGCCCGCGGCCAATACCGGGTCGGCAACCGTATAGCCCGCCCCATGACCTGACACCAGCATCCCCTGCGTCACCAGGCGTTCACAAGCCTGGGCAACACTGACCTGACTGAGCAAGTTGATCCGCGCGATCTGTCGCACCGAAGGCAGGCGCGTACCGGGCGATACCCCGCTGGAATGAAGCCAGCAGGTCAGCGCGTCAACAATTTGCTGTACGACGGGCACCAGCGCCTGTCGGTCGATTCTCAATTCCATGAGCAAGCAAACTCCTGTTGATTTTGCGAGAAGCAGTTAATCACAGGAGTGTTCGAAGACATGTGCGACAACGCCGCCAAAACCATTGGATCTAATCATTTGAAACACATTGCCTGGTCCTTTAGCGTAACCAAAAAAACTGTGGGAGCTAGCTTGCTCCCACAGGTTGCAACTCTTCTTTGGTAGAGATGCGTTGCTTTAGAACGCAGTAACGCCACCATCCACCGCAAGCGAATGGCCAGTCGTGAACGCCGCGCCATCGCTGCACAGGTACAGCACCGCGCTGGCGATCTCTTCGACCTTGCCGATGCGACCGACCGGATGCATGGCGTTGGCGAACTCGCCTTTTTTCGGGTCGGCTTCATAAGCGCGACGGAACATATCCGTGTCGATCACCGCCGGGCACACCGCGTTGACCCGGATCTTCTTCTTGGCGTATTCAATGGCCGCCGACTTGGTCAGGCCGATCACTGCGTGTTTAGAGGCTGCGTAGATACTCATTTTCGGCGCCGCGCCAAGGCCTGCCACCGATGCTGTGTTGACGATCGCGCCGCCCCCTTGCGCCAGCAACAGCGGCAACTGGTATTTCATGCACAGCCAGACACCTTTGACGTTGACGCCCATGATCGCGTCGAACTCGTCGAGCGTACCTTCGGCCAACTTGCCTTTCTCAATTTCGATGCCGGCATTGTTGAAGGCATAGTCGAGGCGACCGTAAGAGTTGATCACCTCCTCCATCAGAATTTTTACATCGCTTTCCAGGGTAACGTTGCAGCGCACGAAGGTCGCGTCACCACCGGCTGTACGAATCAGCGCCACCGTGCCCTCTCCGCCCGCCGCGTCCATATCGGCCACCACGACCTTCAGGCCCTCTGCGGCAAATGCCTGGGCGGTCGCGCGGCCAATACCGGCCGCCCCGCCTGTCACCACGACCACCTGGCCGGAAAACGTCATGCTCATTGTTATGTCCTCAAAAGAAGAATGCGGGGAATCGCGTAGGACCAGTCTAGCCATGGAGGTCTTGAACACGGCAGCACTATCAAGGCTCCGGTTGGGTGCCCATGAGTTGCAGTGATGGAACTGCCGTACCAACTATCACTGCACTGGATCAGGCTGCATTCGCCGCATCAGCCGAACTTGCGGCATCGGCGCTGACCGGCTATCAACAAAGCTTCATTCATCCTGAGTGCCTGCCATGACCTCCCAGATCAATCGCCAATTCCTGCTCGCCAAACGTCCGGTTGGCGCGGCGACCCGTGAGACATTCACCTATCAGGAAGTACCGGTCGGCGAGCCGGCGGCGGGTCAGATCCTGGTCGAGAACCAATACCTGTCCCTGGATCCGGCCATGCGTGGCTGGATGAACGAAGGCAAGTCCTACATCCCGCCGGTCGGGCTCGGCGAAGTCATGCGCGCCTTGGGTGTGGGCAAAGTCATTGCCTCGAACAACCCGGGATTCGCGGTCGGGGATTACGTCAACGGCGCCCTGGGCGTGCAGGATTTCTTCCTCGGCGAGCCGCGAGGTTTCTACAAGGTCGATCCGAAACTGGCACCGCTGCCACGTTACTTGTCCGCGCTGGGCATGACCGGGATGACGGCGTACTTCGCCCTGCTCGACGTCGGCGCTCCGAAGGCCGGTGACACCGTGGTGCTGTCGGGCGCAGCCGGCGCCGTGGGCAGCATCGCCGGGCAGATCGCCAAGATCAAAGGGTGCCGGGTGGTTGGCATCGCCGGCGGCGCCGACAAGTGCAAGTTCCTGATCGATGAGCTGGGTTTCGATGGCGCTATCGACTACAAGAGCGAAGACGTCCTCGCCGGCCTCAAGCGCGAGTGCCCGAAAGGCGTCGACGTGTATTTCGATAACGTCGGTGGCGACATTCTCGACGCAGTGTTGAGCCGCCTGAACATGAAGGCGCGGGTGGTGATTTGCGGTGCCATCAGCCAGTACAACAACAAAGAGGCGGTCAAGGGACCGGCCAACTACCTGTCACTGCTGGTCAACCGCGCGCGCATGGAAGGCTTTGTGGTGATGGACTACGCCGCCCAATACGCCAGCGCCGCCCAGGAAATGGCCGGCTGGATGGCCAAGGGACAGCTCAAGAGCAAGGAAGACATCGTCGAAGGACTGGAGACGTTCCCGGAGACGCTGATGAAATTGTTCAGCGGCGAAAATTTCGGGAAGCTGGTGTTGAAGGTGTAACCCGATTTTTGAAGTCACCCTAAAAACAATGTGGGAGCGGGCTTGCTCGCGAATGCGGTGTGCCAGACAACATCTTCGTCGACTGACACGCCCTCTTCGCGAGCAAGCCCGCTCCCACAATGGGTTCTGCGGTGTCTGATCAGGCCAATTCAGCCACAACTGAAGCCAGCGCCTTGGCTGGATCCGCCGCCTGGCTGATCGGACGGCCGATCACCAGATAGTCGGAACCGGCATCCAGCGCCTGACGCGGGGTCAGAATGCGGCGCTGATCGTCCTGGGCACTGCCCGCCGGACGAATCCCCGGGGTCACCAGTTGCAGTGACGGATGCGCCGCTTTCAGTGCCTGGGCTTCCAGGGCCGAGCACACCAGGCCGTCCATCCCGGCTTTTTCCGCCAGGGCGGCCAGGCGCAGCACCTGCTCCTGGGGCTCGATGTCCAGACCGATGCCCGCCAGGTCTTCACGCTCCATGCTGGTCAACACGGTCACGCCGATCAGCAGTGGTTTCGGACCGGTGCGCTGATCCAGCACTTCACGGCACGCAGCCATCATGCGCAGGCCGCCGGAGCAATGCACGTTGACCATCCACACGCCCATTTCCGCAGCCGCCTTGACGGCCATCGCGGTGGTGTTCGGGATGTCGTGGAACTTGAGGTCCAGAAACACTTCGAAACCCTTGTCACGCAGGGTACCGACGATTTCCGAGGCGCAGCTGGTGAACAGTTCCTTGCCGACTTTGACCCGGCACAGCTTCGGGTCCAACTGATCGGCCAGCTTCAGTGCGGCGTCACGGGTAGGGAAATCCAGGGCGACGATGATGGGAGTCTGGCAGGCGGACATGAGTGGGCTCTCAGGCAAGTCGAAATCGGCGCGCATTGTAGCGGAACCAGCGCCGCTGCGGGACCCGATGATCGGTAAATCGTCGCGACGGCTCAGGCAAGGCCAGTCCTTGAGGCCATTGTGTCGAGTTCCCCAAGCAGAATACAAATCTCAGGGCCGACGATCGTCAACCCGCGCCTGAGGCTTGCTCCAGTCGATCAACAGGCTGTAGGCCACCGCCAGCAATGTCGGGCCAATGAACAGGCCGATAAAACCAAAGGCAATCAACCCGCCAAATACCCCAAGCAGCACAATGACCAGCGGCAGGTTACCGCCACGGCTGATCAGGTATGGCTTGAGCACGTTGTCGACACCGCTGATGACGAATGTGCCCCAGATCCCGAGGAATATGGCCATCCCGTACTCGCCTTTCCAGACCAGCCACGCGGTCGCCGGAATCCACACCAGCGGCGGGCCCATCGGGATCAGGCTGAGCATGAACGTCACGATGCCGAGTACCAACGCTCCCGGTACGCCGGCAATCAGGAACCCGATCAGCGCCAGGATCGCCTGGGCCGCGGCGGTACCGATCACGCCGTTCACCACCCGCTGAACCGTGCCCGCCACCAATTCGATGTAATAGCCGGCCCGCTGACCGATCAGCCGCTCCAGCAACGTGTGTACAAACGCCGCCAGGCGCGGCCCGTCACGATAGAAAAAGAACACGAAGACGACGCTCAGGGTCAGTTCGAGAATACCGCCGCCGATCTGCGCGCTGCGCGCCAGCAACCAGTTACCCATCTGCCCCAGATAAGGCTTGAGCGACACCATCATCGCCGCGCCCTGCTCATCGATGCTGTTCCAGATCCCCACCAGCCGTCCGCCCACCAGGGGAATCGAACCCAGCCACAGCGGCGCTTCGGGTAGCCCCTCGACCTGCGCATCCTTGATGAAAGCCGTGGCATCGCGCACATGATCGGCAAGATTGAAACCCAGCCACACCAAGGGTGCAGCTACCAGCACCATCCAGCCCAGGGTCAGCAATGCCGCCGCCAGCGACTCGCGGCCATTGAGCCAACGGGTCAGCAAGCGCATCAGCGGCCAACTGGCAAACGCCAGTACCGCGCCCCAGAACATCGCCGACCAGAACGGCGCCATCACCCAGAAGCTCGCGCCGAACAACACCACGAGCAGGATCTGCACCAATAGGCGATCGTTATTGATCATCAAAAGTCTCGAAAAAGTCAGTCAGCAAAAGAGTAGGCGAACGCGACGTACGCGCTCGCCCGGTACAGCCTAGCGCAATAGCTCGATGTGCAGGCCAGAGCCTCCGGCACTGCCAGCTTCCATCCGCGCGGCACGCACGCCCTGGCCAATCAGTGCCTGACGCCAGGCTTCGGCATTCGCTCCGGAAATGCTGACCCGCAAGGTGGTGTCCAGATTCAGCCCGCGAGAAATCAGGCGGAGCCAGGTCTCGTCAGGTGCGCTGTTCAACATGGAAAAATCGAGCTCGCCGGTGCTCTTGAGTTCACGCAGCAAGGTCGCGGAGGTCGGCAACAACTCGCCCAGCGGTGCCGAAGCGTCGAACTGTTCGACATGCAGGTAAGCTTTGCGATTACCCCGGGTGATGCTGTACAGCGCGATAAGCGTGTTGTCCCGTGGAGCGGCAAGTCGCAGCAGCAGATAGGCTTGTTGATCGTCGGCGCCGTACAGCTTGGCGTTGCCGAAGACTTCATTGGCCCATAGGCTGCTTTCGCCGCAATCGCGCGCCTGGCACCAAAACAGCAAGCCGGCGTCCTGCTGTTGCAAGGCCTCGCGGGCAGCGGTGAACGCCTCGATGGATGAATGCTCCGGTGGCAACTCGTAGGTCACGGAAGTGACGTTGCCGCGGGCACTGACCTGGCCGTCGAAACGTAACTGGCCACTGATTTTCCGGATCGAGCCCAGCGGGTAGATCCGCTCCAGTTCGGCGGCAGGACGATAGTCGACAATCTGGGCGTCGACCATGCGCGGTACTATCGGCAGGTCCTGACTGCCCGGAACATCGGCGGCGAACAACAAGGGACTGAAACTGCACAGCACCAATAAACTGAATGAACGCATGGATAGACTCATCGGATCAGCATGGCCTGGGCACCCTTGATGACACTGGCTTCATCGGCGCGTTTGGGTACTTGCAAACCACGCTGCACCGCCGCCCGGGCCTCCAGGGTTGCCATCCAGCGTTGCAACGCCGTCAAGCCCTCCACCGAGACGCCCGACCACTCGTAGCCGCGCACCCAGGGAAAGGTGGCGATGTCGGCAATGCTGTACTGATCGGCGAGGAACTCCACGCTTTGCAACCGGGTGTCAAGCACTTCGTAGAGGCGACGGGTTTCATGCTGATAGCGGTCGATGGCGCCCTGAAGCTTTTCCGGAAAGTAGCGGAAGAACACGTTGGCCTGGCCCTGCATCGGGCCGATCCCGCCCATCTGGAACATCAGCCACTGCAATACCAGCGAACGTCCCTTCGGGTCCGATGGCATCAGTTTGCCGGTTTGTTCAGCGAGGTAAATCAGGATGGCGCCGGATTCGAACACGGCGAAATCGCCGTTGGCGCGGTCGACAATCGCCGGAATCCGGCCATTGGGGTTGATCTTGAGGAAGTCCGCGGACTTCTGCTCCTTTTTGTCGAAACTCAAGGCATGCACCGTGTAGGGCAGGCCGAGTTCCTCGAGCACGATAGAGACCTTGTGGCCATTCGGGGTCGCAGCGGTGTAGAGATCTATCATGGTTGTCTCCCTTTTCAACCCGCCAAGCCTCGACAGTTGCCCGGCGCAAGTCAAGGAATGGCGAAGAACCGATTGAAACAGTCTGCGACAAGATCGGCACCGGACTCGTCATTGAGGTGCAAATGATGGCCGCCTGGCAGCTGTTCCCGGCTAAAGGGTAGACGCTCCAGCAACTCCGGGTGTTTGGCGAGCATGCCGTCGGCGGCAACCACCAATGTTGCAGGACACTTGATCCGCTGGACGAAGGCCATGGCCTGTTCGGTGGTAAGACGCAGCGGCGATGGCAGCGTGAGGCGATTGTCGGTGCGCCAGGTGTAACCGCCCGGCACCGGCATCAGGCCACGCTGCGCCAGCAGTTCGGCGGCCTCGCGGCTGACCGCCACCAGGCCCTTCATGCGCGCTTCGATGGCCCGGTCGAGAGTGTCGTAGACCGGTTTGCGCTTTTCCCGCAGATCCAGTTGCGCTTGCAGGGCCATGCCCATGCGCTCGGCAGCGTTTTCACCTTTGTCTGTAGGAGGAATGATGCCGTCGATCAACGCCAGGTGGGTAACCCGCTCGGGCATCGACCCGGCGATGATCAGCGAAGCAATGGCGCCCATCGAATGCCCCATCAGCGCAAATTTGCGCAATCCAAGCTGTTCGGCGACTTGCAGCACATCGTGGGCATAGTCCCACATGGCGTAGCCGGCGCCCGGCGGGCGATGCCCGGAATGACCGTGACCGGCCATGTCCAGTGCGATGATGCGCAGGCCTTTGAGTTTGGGTGCCAGGCGGGCAAAGCTGTTGGCGTTGTCCAGCCAGCCATGCAGGGCAATCACCGGCAAACCGTCTTCAGGGCCGAACAGGTGCGCCGCCAGTTCGATGTGCGGCAGGCTCAGGCGAACCTCTTCGACGACGTGGTTCATGCGCAATCCTGCTGTCGACGGCCGCCCCAGCGATAGAACAGGCCTTTGAGCATGCCAGCGGTATCAAGGGGACGTTCGAGCGGAAACATGTGGCCGCCGGGCATGGTCAACGACTCTCCCAGCGGCAGGCGGTCGACCGAACTGGCGTGATGACGCATCACCACGCGGCTGTCATGCCCGCGAACCACCGCCAGCGGCACTTGCAACTGACGGGTGCTGCCCGGGCTTGTGTGCGGCACGCCGCGATAGATGCTGATTTCCGTGGCCGGGTCGAAGCGCAGGCGCAGCTTGTCGCCGACCTGATGCAAGCCGTGTTGCAGGTAGGCATCGAAGCATTCCGGGTCGAAGCCGCGGAACAGGGTCTTGCCAGCGAAATACTTGCGGGCGCTGTCCAGGTCGGCGAATTCTTCACGGCGGCCCAGGGTACGCCCGGCCGGGGTCAAACGGTCGATGAAACCAAAGCGTTTGGCCGCCCGTATGACCCATCGGTCGGTGCGTGTCAGCACTGGCGAGTCGAGCATCACCACCCCGCGATACAACTCAGGGCAGCGCAAAGCGGCATGCAGGTGCAACACGCCACCGAAGGAGTGACCGACGCCCCACACAGGCTCGGCCTGTTGTTGCAGGTGATGGATCAGCTCATCCACCAGGTTGTACCAGTTGTCGTCCGCCGGAAAACGCGGGTCGTGGGCGTGCTGCTCCAGATGCGTCACCTCAAACTCGGGTGCCAGCGCCGCAAACAACTTGCCGTAGGTCCCCGAAGGAAAACCATTGGCGTGGGCGAAAAAGATCTGTTGCGACATACCTGCAAATCCATGAGTTAGAACAGGCGTTGATTGTCCGCAAGACCGCGTCCTACAGCAATGACCATAACTACCAGGAATGGTGGTAGGAGCTGCCGCAGGCTGCGATCTTTTGATTTCAAACCGTCAACGTACCGGCGGATTCTCACCCAACGGCACCACCGCCATGGTCAGTCGTGACACGCAACTGGCCTTGCCCTCATCGCTGGTTAACCGAATATCCCAGACATGGGTCGTGCGGCCGATGTGGATCGGCTTGGCCACTGCCCTCACCCGTCCGCTGCGCAGGCCGCGCAAATGGTTGGCGTTGATTTCCAGGCCCACGCAATAGAATTTGCTGGCATCGATGCACAGGTAGCTGGCCATCGAGCCGACCGATTCGGCCAGCACCACCGAGGCACCGCCATGCAGCAAACCATAAGGCTGATGGGTGCGGTGATCGACGACCATGCTGGCGGTCAGGGACTCGTCGTCGAAGGCTTCGAAACGGATGTCCAGCACTTCGCCAATGGTATTTTTCTGGATCGCGTTCAACTGCTCGATGTTCGGGGTGGTGCGCCACAGGCTCATTGCAGAGGTTCCTTGTTGGTTTTGTTCGTGGATCAATCCTGCCACAGCACCGCTTCGCTGCGCTCGCTCCATTCCTCAAAGCGCTCACCGTAAGCCGCTTCGATCACGTTGCGCTTGATCTTCAGGGTCGGGGTGAGAAAGCCGTTTTCCACGGCCCAACTGTCCTTGACCACCACCAGGCGTCGCAGCTGTTCATGCTTGTCGAGGGCGCCGTTGACCTCTTCCAGGAGTTTTTCCAGGCTCGAATGCAGGCCGGCGCGCGCGGCCCCGCCGGCATCCTGCTGGCCGACCGCCGACAACACGCACAACCCCAGCGGCGCACTCAAGCCGTCGCCCACCACGCAAACCTGTTCGATGCGCGAATGCACGGCCAGGCGATTTTCAATCGGTGCCGGAGCCACGTACTTGCCTTTACTGGTCTTGAAGATCTCCTTCAAGCGTCCGGTCAGGCGCAGATTGCCTTCGGCGTCCTCCTCGCCCTTGTCGCCGGTACGCAGGAAGCCGTCCTCGGTAATGGTGTCGGCGGTTTTTTCCGGCTCCTTGTAATACCCGAGCATGGTCGCACCACTGCGCACCATGACCTCCCCCGTCTCGGCAATCCGCACTTCGACCTCTGGACACGGCTTGCCGATCCAGCCCGGTTTGTTCTGGCCCGGCATGCCGATGTGGGAGTAGCCGCAACTCTCGGTCATGCCGTAGACCTCCAGCACGTCCAGCCCCAGTTTGCGGTACCACTGCAACAAGGTCTGCGGCACCGGAGCCGCGCCGGACAAGGCGGTGCGCAACGCATCCAGCCCCAACCCGGCGAGGACTTTATGCCCGACCCGTTTGCCGATGATCGGCAGGCCGAGCAGGAAGTCGAGGCGTTTTGCCGGGATCTTGCTGTACACGCCCATCTGGAATTTGGTCCAGATGCGCGGCACGCCAAACAGTGCGGTCGGCCGCGCACGCTTCAGGTCGGTGAGGAAGGTGTCGAGGCTCTCGGCGAAAAACACTGTTTGGCCGGTATAGATCGACGCCAGTTCGACGAACATCCGCTCGGCAACGTGGCACAGCGGCAGGTAGGACAACAGCCGGTCCGACTCGTTGAGGCCGAACAACGCAGTGCCGCGTGTGGTGGCGAACCCCAGATTGCCGAAGCTGTGCATCACGCCCTTGGGCATGCCCGTGGTGCCGGATGTGTAGATGATGGTCGCCAGTTGGTCGGCGGCAGGCTTGGGATTGTCCTGGATGGGCGAGTTGCGTTGCAGGTCGGTCCAGCTGAAATCAAAGTCGCCTGGGGGATGCAGGGGCAGGCTGATGGTCGGCAGGTCGGAGCTGACGCCACGGGACATGCCTGGCCAGTCGTCGAGCTTGCCGATGAATGCCAGCGCCGCTTCTGAATGTTCGAGTACCTGGGCAACGGTCTCGGCGGTCAGGTTGGGGTACAGCGGCACCGAGACATGCCCGGCCATCCAGATCGCCAGGTCGGCAATGATCCAATGCGCACAGTTTTTCGAGATCAGGGCGATATGGCTACCCTGCGGCAGTTCCCGCGCTCGCAGCCAGTGGGCCGCACAGCGTGCCTGATGACCGACATCGGCCCAGCTCAAGGTCTCGACCTGACCACCGCCGACAGGCTGGACCAGAAAGCGCTGGCGGGGATGACGGGCCTCACGCTCGTAGAAAACGTCCAGCGGCAAACGAAAAGCAGCAGACATGCGACTCGCTCCTGTTTTTTTGGTCTGGAGCAAGCGTAGTCAACCAAGCAAGTGCTTGGTTGAATTTTTAACGGAAAAACAAAATCAATAGATCGCAGCCTGCGACAGCTCCTACATGGAAATGGCGTGCATCTTGTAGGAGCTGCCGCAGGCTGCGATCTTTGCTTTTATGGGTGCTTGATGCCGTTGAGCCTCATCGACCCGACCAACAACTCATTGCTCTCGAGCTCGGCCAGGCCGGCGGTGCTGATCCGCTCTGGCAGATGCCCGGCGCCATGCTGCAGGTAGCTCAACAGATTCCCCACCAGCGGGTTGTGACTGACCAGCAGCACGTTGCTTACCGCGACCATCTGTTCGGCCACCTTGTCCGGTTCCGTGTCCGGTGTCAGCCACTCGACGGTGCGGATTTCCGGTTCGAAACCCAACGCCTCTCGTACCAGTTGCGCTGTTTGCTGCGCTCGCAGGTACGGGCTGGCGTAAATGCCGGTCAGCGGCTGACCCACCAGCTCTGCGGCGACTTTCAATACTTCCTTACGACCGTTATCCGTCAATTCCCGCTCCGAATCGTGGGGGCGGGAGCCGTGTGGTACAGCTTCACCATGACGCAATACCCAGAGTTTCATAGCTTGGGTTCCTCATCTCGGGCCGGATGGGGTGCCGGTGCCACGACATGCGGCGCCTCGCCTTCCGGTGTACGCGGCGTCGGCCAGTCGGCGAACGGCCAAGGCTTCTGGTCGCTGTGAAAGCTGCCGAAACGACCGATCTGCGCCAAAAACTGGCTCAGGCTGTCGCCGAAATTCATCAGGCTGGCGCTTGGGGCGCCATAGAACAAACGATAGATCAACTGCACCAGCACGACGGCGCCGAGGATGAACTGCGCCACTTGCCACACCAGCACGAAGAGGATCATCCACAACACCCGCAGCAGGATAGACTCGTACTTGGCTTCTACTTTTGGATCGTTCATGCGCAACTCCCTGCTTTTCTGGCAAGCGTGATTAGTTGAAACCACTGGTGGAAATAAAGTCGACGTCGGTTTTCGGCTCGCCACGCATTAACAGACCGATGACCTGCTCCAGCGTGCGGCCCTCGAACAGGATCGCGTGCAGCCCGGCGACCAGCGGCATGTACACACCAACCTCCTGGGCCTTGGCCTTGAGTACTTTAAGGGTGTTGACCCCTTCGGCGACTTCACCCAGGCGCGTGACCGCCTCGTCCAGGCTCAGGCCCTGGCCGAGGGCGAAGCCGACCTGATAGTTGCGGCTCTTGGGCGACGAACAGGTCACGATCAGATCGCCCACGCCCGCCAGCCCCAGGAAGGTCATCGGGTTGGCGCCCTGATTCACCGCGAAGCGGGTCATTTCCGCCAATGCCCGGGTGATCAGCATGCTCTTGGTATTTTCCCCCATGCCCAGCGCCACCGCCATGCCGGCGATGATCGCGTAGACGTTTTTCAACGCCCCGCCCAACTCCACGCCGAAACGGTCGGCGCTGGCGTACACACGAAAGGTGCGCCCGTGCAGCGCGGCCTGAACCCGCTGGCAGAGTTCTTCGTCCTCACTGGCGACCACCGTGGCGGTCAGCGCGTGCTCGGCGATTTCACGGGCCAGGTTGGGTCCGGACAGGACGCCGATGCGCGCCTGCGGGGCGATCTCTTCGAGGATCTCGCTCATCAACTTGAACGTGTGGGCTTCGATGCCTTTGGTCAGGCTCACCAGCAATTTGCCGGTCAAGCGTTCAGCGTGCGGCACCAGCACCGAGCGCAGCGCGCTGGAGGGCAACGCGACGAAACACAGGTCGCAGGCGTCCAGGGTGGCTTGCAGGTCGGTGACCGGCGTAACGCCGGGCAGAATTTTGATGCCTTTGAGGTAACGCGGGTTCTCGCGATTGACCCGAATGGCCTCGGCCTGTTCGGGGTCACGCATCCACTGAAGGACCTGATGCCCGTTCTCGGCCAGCAGATTAGCCACGGCGGTTCCAAAACTTCCGCCTCCCAGGACCGCAATCGGGCGCTGTTCAGTCATATGCAATCCGTTAATCCATACCAGTGGCGATGTCGGCATTATACGGGGCAGCCCATCGGCGGCCAGCCCCGGCATCAAATACCTGCACCAGTAGGAAGAAGAGCAATAAAACCGAGGAAAATGCCGACATCGTGAATGGAAAAGTCATTCGGCTCGGTTAACATGCGCGCCAACAATCACTGACAGGGATCTGTTGTGTCTCCGGGCTCTCCTTCGCCGCGTTCGCCTCTGTTACTGGCGCTGATTTTCAGCTCGCCGGCGCTGGCCGACGACTTGTTCCTGGACAGTGAACCGCTGCCGCAAGTGCTCACCGCCACGCGCCTGAAGCAGTCGCCGGCGGCCGTACCGGGAAGCATGACGGTGATCGACAGCGCCCTGATCCACGCCAGCGGTGCCCGCGATATCAGCGAACTGCTGCGCCTGGTGCCGGGGATGATGGTCGGCAACATCAGCGGCAACCAGGCCGCGGTGAACTACCACGGTACCAACGCGACTGAAGCGCGACGCATGCAAGTGCTGATCGACGGGCGCTCGGTGTATCGCGCCGGCCTGGCCACCGTGGACTGGAGCGACATTCCGGTGGCCATGGAGGACATCGAGCGCATCGAAGTCTTTCGCGGGCCGAATACCGTCAGCTACGGCGCCAACGCCCTGATGGCAGTGGTCAACATCATTACCCGGCGGCCGGCCGACAGTCACGGTACGCGCATGAAGGTCACCCGGGGCCAGCGCGGCATCAACGACTTTTACGCCAGCCAGGGCCTGGGCTGGGAAGACGGTGACATGCGCCTGTCCCTGTCCGGCCAGCAAGACGACGGCTTCGACACCGACCGAACCGGCGCGGACTACCATGACAGCCGTCGCCTTGATCGCTTCAATCTCGCCGTCAGCCAGAGCCTCGACGAACGGCAAAGCCTCGACTGGCAGTTGAATGCCAAGGACGGCACCAACCAGCGACCCTATACCTACCGGCCGGTGTTCCCGGGGATTACCCGCGCGGGCAACGACTCCGACGTCACCGCCAAGGACTACGCCGGTTCATTGCGCTGGAATCTGGACATCAATCCCGACCACAGCCTGTATATCCAGGGTTCGGCCCAACACTGGGATCGCCAGCAAACCTGGCGCGCCTGCGATGCTGAAATATCCTTCAGCCCGCAACTGACCGAACTCTGGCAATTGAACCCGAACTACACCGAACGCCTGGCCCGCAATATCACGCGTTTCATCGGCCCTGGCGCGCCGGCCGGCACGCCCGCCGAGCAGGCGCTGGCCAATCAGGTGCTCGATCAATGGCGTAACGGCGCGAGCCAGACCGTTTGCGGCGACATCGACCAGAGCACCCGAGAGTCGCGCTACGACCTCGAACTGCAGGACACCCTGAGCCTTGCCGATAACCTGCGGCTGGTCAGCGGTTTGAACTATCGTTACGACCGGGCCGATTCCGAGACTTACTTCAATGGCACGCTCGATGACACCATCTGGCGGGCGTTCGGCCAGTTCGAGTGGCGTGCCACCGAACACTGGTTGCTGCAAGGCGGTGCCATGTTCGAGGACACCCGATTGATCGGCAGCTCACTGACACCTCGCATGGCGGTCAACTACCTGATCAATCCGCGCCATGGCTTGCGTGCGGTGTACTCCGAGGCCGTCCGTTCGCCGGACATGTTCGAGAACAACGTCAACTGGAGTTATCAGGTCACCAACCTCAAGCCCGGCGCCTTTGGCCAATCCAGCGCCCGCTATTTCGTCAAGACCCGTGGCCCCGGCGACCTCGATCAAGAGCACATGCGCTCCCGGGAGCTGGGCTACAACGGCTATTTTCCCGAACCCGGGCTGGCGCTCGACGTGAAGCTGTTCCACGACGAAATCACCGGCATGATCAGTGAACCGCTGCGCAATAATCAGTACATCGCCAGCAACGCCAACAAGGCGCGTTTTTCGGGGGTCGAAACCCAGCTCGACTGGCGTATCGGCAGCCTCGATCGCCTGCGCCTGACCTATGCCTACGTCGATACCGACGCCAGCAATCCGCTGGATGCCAGGCAGACTGCAAGCAATAGTGGCTCGGCCGGATGGCTGCGCGATTGGGGCCAAGGCTGGAACAGTGCGCTTTTCTATTATGGCGATGATGCCCTCAACGGCTACCGCTTCGAACGGGTCGATGTGCGCATCGCCAAACGTATCGCCTTGGGCAAGACCAGCCTTGAACTGGCCGGAGTGCTCCAGCAACGGCTGGACAATCAGCCGACCACCTTCATCGACAACAATTATGACCAGCGCCACGTGATGTACTTCAGCGCGGAGCTGGAGCTTTAAGATGCCGAATCGTCCAGCCTGCGCAATACCGACCCTGGGTCGGCTGCTGGCCATACTCTGCCTGCTGACAAGCGGCCTGCTGGGCAGCCTGGCGAGTAACGCGGCCGACATTTTGCTCACGGGGGCCGAAGACAGCCCGGCTGTGCGGGCGTTTACCCAGGCCCTGAGCGAGTTGCGACCACGCGATAACGTACGCTTCCAGACGCTGGCCAAAATGCCGATACCGGACAAGCTGCCGGAAAACATCCGCTTGATACTGCTCGACCTGCCCAGCCTCGACTGGCGCCTGCAGAACACCCAGGGCCCGGCGACTCTCGTATTGCGCATCAGCCGCCTGCAAGCCCGGCAACGCTTGAACAACACGTTGCCTGCGCGCCTTTGCCTGCTATGGAGCGATCCGCCACTGGACCGCCAGTTACGCTTGACCCGCACCCTGTTGCCTCAGGCCAGACGCATCGGCGTGCTCTACGACACCCACAGTGAATTCCTCTTGAATGAGCTGCGTCAGGCCGCCCTCCCCCTGGGTCTTGAAGTGGTCACCCAGCGCTGGGACAACATTCACGACAGTCGTCCACTACAAGCACTGCTAAGCAAAAGCGACGTGTTGCTGGGATTGGACGATGCCGACCTGTACAACCCGCAAACCGCAAAGAACCTGCTGCTGAGCAGCTACTCGCGGCAAGTGGCGCTGATCGGACCCAACGCCGGATTCGTCAAGGCCGGGAGCCTGGCGAGCACCTATAGCGACCAGAGCGACTGGCTGGCGGTCCTCGACGAATTGCTCGACCGGCCACCGGCCACCTGGCCGCGCACGCTCTATCCCCATCGATTCAAGGTCGCGAGCAATCCGCAGGTGGCACGTTCATTGGGCATCGAACAGATAGACGAAACGTCTGTCGCCACACTGCTGGCTGAAGGAGAACGCCGCCCATGAGCTTGCGCCGTCGCTGGGACATCAACACCCGCACCCAACTCATCAGCCTTGGCCCTGCGCTGCTGCTGACCTTGTTGCTGATCAGTTTCTTCACGTTCGTGCGCATTCAGGATCTGCGTCAGGAAATCACCCACACCGGGCAGTTGATCGCCAATCAACTGGCCCCGGCCACCGAATACGGAGTGATTTCGGGCAACATCGAAGTGCTCGAAACCTTGCTCAAGGCGACGCTGGCCACACCCAACGTGAGCTTTCTGGAAATCCAGGACAGCGCCAACCGGGTTCTGGTGTACGTCGAACAACCAAACGAACACCACAATCGCGCGCTACAACTCGAAGTGTTCCAGGCACCGATACGGCTCCAGCGCATCGCGTTGCACAATGATTTTTTCCAGAGCAGCAAAACCGCCACTGCCGCCCCCACAGAAGACTATCTGGGCCGGGTGATCGTCGGGCTGTCCAACGACGCCTTCAGCCGGCGCCAACAGGAAATCGTGCTCAAGGCGGCCATCCTGGCGCTGTTTGCCCTGCTGTTTACCTTCCTCGTGGCCCGGCGCCTGGCGGGCAGCCTGTCGCAACCGATCCGTGATATCGGCAATGCCGTCAAGGCGATCCAGGAAGGCGACTACAAGACACCGCTGCCCATAGTCGACGACACCGAGCTGGGGGCGCTGTCGCAACACATCAACAACCTCGCCAGCGGTCTCGAGCAGGCCAGCCGCGAACAGCATCAGGCCATGGCGCAACTGATCCAGACCCGTGAAGAAGCGGAAAAGGCCAACAACGCAAAATCCGATTTCCTCGCCATGATGAGCCATGAACTGCGCACGCCGATGAATGGCGTACTGGGCATGCTGCAGTTGCTGGAAACCACCGACATGACCGAGGAACAGGTGGAGTATGCGGCGCTGGCCTCGGAGTCCACCGAGCACTTGCTCAAGGTCATCAACGACATCCTGGATTTCTCGCGGATTGAACGTTCAGAACTGGAACTGGAGCACATTGCGTTCAACCTCGCCGATCTGATCGGCAGTTGCGCCCAGTCGTTCCAGCACAGCGCCGCGCAACGCCGTCTGGACCTGCAACTGATGGTCCCCGAAGACATGCGCGGCTTGCAGGTCAAGGGCGACCCGACGCGTATCCGGCAGATACTGGTCAACCTGGTTGGCAACGCGCTGAAGTTCACCGAAAAGGGCCGCGTCACCATCGAGGCGCAGTGGCAGTCGCTGGACCACGAGTTGCTGTGGTTCACCTGCACCGTGCGCGACAGCGGCATCGGCATCCCGGCGCAAAGCCTGGAATTGATGTTCAACGCTTTCCAGCAGGCCGACAGCTCTATCTCCAGACGCTACGGCGGCACGGGGCTGGGCCTGCCGATAGCCCGTACCCTGGCCGAACGCATGGGCGGCACCTTGCGCGCGCAGAGTGAGGAAGGCCGCGGTTCGGTGTTCACCCTGGAAATTCCCCTGGCACTGCACCAGCAGACACAACCGCTGTTGCCCCCTCGCGCGCAATCGCGCAACAGCAACGGCGAAGGGCGCAATGTGCTGTTGGTCGAAGACAACCCGGTCAACCAGACGGTCATCGAAGCCATGTTGCGCAGCCTGGGCTTCAAGGTCAGTGTCGCCGCCGACGGCGCGCAGGCGGTACGCAGTGCCGAAAGCCTGATTTTCGAAGCGATCCTGATGGATTGCCGCTTGCCGATCATCGATGGCTATGAAGCCACCCGACAAATCCGCAAGCTACCCGGTTGCACCGACCTGCCGATCATCGCCCTGACCGCCAACGCCTTGCAGGGCGATCGCGAAGCCTGCCTGTCGGCGGGGATGAACGATTACCTGGCCAAGCCGTTCAAACGGACTGATCTGCAGCAAATTCTGCAACGTTGGGTGCAGTAGTACAGGCCTTTCGACCATCTGTGACTGGCGTGAAAGGCGAAAGTGCGGCAGTCTTAGGCACCCGAACAGGCCCGAAAAGGGGCTTGAATAAAAATTTCAGTGCACAAGTGTACATTCATGTCCTTGGTGCTGTGACTTTCACCACAACGCAATAGTCTATGAGTAGGCTGCCGGTTCGAGGCATGAACGCTTCGATCGGCCGGGAAGATTTGCCCCACCTGCCGCATGGGACTATTGAGGAGCTCGCATGACCAAACAAAACGCCTTTACCCGGGAAGACCTGCTGCGCTGCAGTCGCGGTGAGCTGTTCGGCCCTGGTAACGCGCAACTGCCCGCCCCGAACATGCTGATGGTTGATCGCATCACCCTGATCAGCGAAGAAGGTGGCAAGTACGGCAAAGGTGAATTGGTCGCCGAGCTGGATATCAATCCGGACCTGTGGTTCTTCGCCTGCCACTTCGAAGGCGATCCGGTGATGCCGGGCTGCCTGGGCCTCGACGCCATGTGGCAACTGGTAGGCTTCTTCCTGGGCTGGCAAGGCTTGCCGGGCCGTGGCCGTGCGCTGGGTTCGGGCGAAGTGAAATTCTTCGGCCAGGTCCTGCCGACCGCCAAGAAAGTCACCTATAACATTCATATCAAGCGCGTCCTCAAGGGCAAGCTGAACCTGGCCATCGCCGACGGTTCGGTCACTGTCGACGGTCGCGAAATCTATACCGCCGAAGGCCTCCGGGTCGGCGTGTTCACCTCCACTGACAACTTCTAAGGGTTATCCGCATGCGCCGCGTCGTTATCACTGGTCTGGGCATCGTTTCTTGCCTGGGCAATGACAAAGAGACCGTCTCCGCTAACCTGCGTGCAAGCCGCCCTGGCATCCGGTTCAACCCGGAATATGCCGAAATGGGTCTGCGTAGCCAGGTTTCCGGCTCCATTGACCTCAACCTTGAAGAACTGATCGATCGCAAGATCTATCGCTTCGTCGGCCACGCGGCAGCTTATGCCTACCTGGCCATGAAAGACGCCATCACCGACTCCGGCCTGACCGAAGAACAGGTGTCCAACCCGCGTACCGGCCTGATCGCCGGTTCCGGTGGCGCATCGACCCTGAACCAGATGGAAGCGCTGGACATCCTGCGCGAGAAAGGCGTCAAGCGCGTCGGCCCATACCGCGTCACGCGGACCATGAGCAGCACCGTTTCGGCATGCCTTGCCACTCCGTTCAAGATCAAGGGCCTGAACTACTCCATCGCTTCTGCCTGCGCCACCAGTGCTCACTGCATCGGTACCGCCATGGAACAGATCCAGATGGGCAAGCAGGACATCGTCTTCGCCGGTGGCGGTGAAGAAGAGCACTGGAGTCAGTCGTTCCTGTTCGACGCCATGGGCGCCCTGTCCAGCAAGCGCAACGACACCCCGGAAAAAGCCTCCCGTGCCTACGACGCTGACCGTGACGGTTTCGTCATCGCCGGCGGTGGCGGCATGGTCGTGGTTGAAGAACTGGAACACGCTCTGGCCCGCGGCGCCAAGATCTATGCGGAAATCGTTGGCTACGGCGCGACCTCCGACGGCTACGATATGGTTGCCCCTAGTGGCGAAGGCGCGATCCGCTGCATGCAGCAGGCGCTGTCCACCGTCGACACCCCGATCGACTACCTCAACACCCACGGCACCTCGACCCCGGTCGGCGACGTCGCGGAAATGAAAGGTGTGCGTGAAGTGTTCGGCGACAAGGCACCGGCCATCAGCTCCACCAAGAGCCTGTCGGGTCACTCCCTGGGCGCCGCCGGCGTTCATGAAGCGATCTACTGCATGCTGATGATGGAAGGCAACTTCATTGCCGGCTCCGCCAACATCGACGAGCTGGACCCTGAAGTGGCCGACCTGCCGGTGCTGACCAAGACCCGCGAAAACGCCACCATCAACACCGTGATGAGCAACAGCTTCGGTTTCGGTGGCACCAACGCCACCCTGGTACTGAAGCGCTGGCAGGGCAAGTAATACCCCGCCATAACGCCGCACAAGAAAACGCCCCGACTGGTTCGGGGCGTTTTTTTTTGCCTTGAGAAAACCCTCTGAAGATGAAGCTTTTGTCATGAAACCAAATGCCCTGCGACTGAATGTCGCGGATTCCGCGGGCTGCAGCACTGTTGCCGTTTTTGCAAAAAACCCTTACCAAACCCAATCATTTACTTAGCAAGCTACCAAACTCTATAACAGAGTCCTGCACACGCCTTGCTGCAGATAACAGAGATTGGAGCTAGCAGATGACTGTAAAAGTAACTGAACGCGACGATTCACATAAATCCCACGAGGGTGTAGCCGCCGGTATCCGGATCTGGGACGTGCATCAACAAGACCTGCTGGTCGGGATGTTCCACTCCGAGACCGACGCGCAAAACTACAGGGCCGAACTGGAAATGCTCGAGCGCAAACGCGAGCTCGCAACCGGTTGAGGACAGACTCTACAGACTTGCAGCTTGCCCCCCCCCACGCAGGGGCAGGCTGCAACCGGGCCACTTGGCTCAGGTAATGTGAACAGCCGCCAAATGAAGGGAGTCGTCGATCACCAGCGCAGGGACAACACTGACGATCCGCCCCGCTTCAAGTTTCACCACCTCGCATTCACCGTCGCCCGCGCCGTCATTACGGATCGCGTACTGGAGCGAAGACGGATGCAGTTTGCCGTAGTTGAATTTCATGCCGCAGGCAATCAGAAAATCGATCTTCGCCCCCGTCAGTTCAATTTCCTTGTCCCGCTCACCGTCTTTCAACTCTGCATAATCGAGACATAAATTGATACTGAATGGGCAGCCCGGAACGAGGCTGTTAATAAACATCCCTTCATATCCACCAAAATAACTATGCTCGGCCCGCACACTACTCACTGCCTTTACCCTGACTACAACCTCGTCAAACAACTTAAATAACCAATAGCCGTCTTCATCGCCAACATGGTTGCCGAAATCGATACCTGATACATAGCGTTTCGGCCACATCGACATCAATGGCATATCGACCTCATATTCCTTGTTGGTAATTGTCAGCATGTAATTGATAACATCGTAGTAACTCGACTCCCCCTCTCCTACCTTGATAAGCGTCGCACAGCTTCCCGCCAGCAAAACGATCTTGCCGTATTGCTCCATTGGTAGTTCGCTGATCAACAGCGTCACACACTCAGGTACCTTCTCCAGGTATGCAGAACTCAGCTCGTGCAGTTCTTCTTCACTGCGGATCTGGTGCCAGGGAATATTCCAGAAAAACTCAGGCAGGGTAAAGAAAACACACGCAGTCTCACCATGTTTCTCACGGGCGGTCTTAGCAGCGATCTTGATTTTTCGGCGCACCAGGTAAGCGCGCTCGGCCAGTTCACTGTCCAGATAATCGAGAATGGATTGTTCGGGCATTCGCGGGTGCGACAACTGCGATTTGAAAGTGGGTTGACGTAACGAAGCGATACTTACCAGCATCAAAGATATCCTTATCCATTTAAATTCATTCCATTAGTTCCTCCCGCCAAACAGCTAACCACTCATTCAAGAGCGATTATTTTTGGCAAAAGAAAACCCGAAAGATCGTATCGATACGAGCTTTCGGGTTCAAATTTTTAATCCTGCAAAGTACTAGCAAATATTTAGTACTGGCGAACTATTTACCACATCAGATCATCAGGGATCTTGTAGGCCGCGTACGGATCGTCCTCGACGCTGACTTCTTCGGTCTGCACATTCAACTGCACGATGCGTTGCGGGTCACGCTCCTGAATCTTCAGCGCCGCCTCGCGCGGAATCACTTCGTAGCCGCCGGCGTGATGCACGATGGCCAGAGAACCGCTGCTGAGCTTGTTGCGCATCAGGTTGTTGACGCAGATGCGCTTGACCTTCTTGTCGTCGACGAAGTTGTAGTAATCCTCGGTCGTCAATTTCGGCAGGCGCGAGACTTCGATCAATTGCTTGACCTGCGCGGCACGGGCCTTGGCCTCGGCCTTTTCCTGCTGCTGGCGGTTGAGTTCCTGGTCGCGCTTGACCTTCTCGGCCATGGCTTCCTGTGCCGCCCGCTGTTGGGAGTCATCCAGTTCGATCTGGCCTTTGTGGGCCAGGCGTTGCTGTTTCTGCTTGTCTTTGCTGACCTGCTTGGCCTGCTTCTGGTTGACCAGCCCTGCTTTGAGCAACTGGTCGCGAAGGGAAATGCTCATGGTGCTTATTACTCACTTAGGCCACTGCTCAACCGCAGCTGGGCAAATTCTTTTCCTGACGTTTGGCTTCGCCCCACAAGGCGTCCAACTCTTCGAGGGTGCAATCTTCCATGGGACGGCGGGTGTCGCGCAATGCCTGTTCGATAAAACGAAAGCGTCTTTCAAACTTGCCGTTGGCGCCACGCAGTGCGGTTTCCGGATCAACCTTGAGATGCCGCGCCAGATTCACCACGGAGAACAGCAGGTCACCGATCTCGTCGGCCACGGCCTCGGGATCATTTTCCGACATGGCTTCAAGGACTTCATCGAGCTCCTCACGCACTTTGTCGAGCACCGGCAAGGCGTCCGGCCAGTCGAACCCGACCTGCCCCGCGCGCTTTTGCAATTTCGCCGAACGTGACAACGCCGGCAATGCAGCGGGGACGTCATCGAGCAATGACAGCTGTTCGGGCGCCGAGGACTTCTCTGCACGCTCCTCGGCCTTGATCTCTTCCCAACGCTGCTTGACCTGCTCTTCGCTCAGGCGCGGGACATCCAGTGGCGCATAGAGATCGCCCGTAGGGAACACATGCGGGTGACGACGGATCAGCTTGCGGGTGATGCTGTCGACCACGCCATCAAATTCGAAGCGCCCTTCTTCCCGGGCCAACTGGCTGTAATACACCACCTGGAACAACAGGTCACCGAGTTCACCCTGCAAGTGATCGAAATCACCGCGCTCAATGGCGTCGGCGACTTCGTAGGCTTCTTCCAGAGTGTGGGGGACGATGGTGGCGTAAGTTTGCTTGATGTCCCACGGGCAACCGTACTGCGGGTCGCGCAGGCGGTTCATCAGGTGAAGCAGGTCTTCAAGGCTGTGCATCGACAATCTCATTTAGACGCAGGCCCCTGTAGGAGCTGCCGCAGGCTGCGATCTTTTGATGTTAAAAAACAAGATCAAAAGATCGCAGCCTGCGGCAGCTCCTACAAGGGTGCCGATCATGGCGTACGGTTACGCCGGGTTTCGATGATGTTCGGCAACTGGGAAATCCGCCCCAACAACCGCCCCAACGCATCCAGCCCCGGAATCTCGATGGTCAGGGACATCAACGCAGTGTTGTCCTCCTTGTTCGAGCGAGTGTTGACCGCCAGCACGTTGATTCGCTCATTGAGCAAGACCTGCGAGACATCACGCAGCAACCCGGAACGGTCGTAGGCGCGGATGACGATGTCCACCGGATAGGTGAGCACCGGCACCGGGCCCCAACTGACCTGGATGATCCGCTCTGGCTCACGCCCGCTCAGTTGCAGCACCGAGGCGCAGTCCTGGCGGTGAATGCTCACCCCGCGGCCCTGGGTGATGTAACCGACGATGGCATCTCCCGGCAGCGGCTGGCAGCAGCCGGCCATCTGGGTCATCAGGTTGCCGACGCCCTGGATCTGGATATCGCCGCGCTTGCCCGGTTTGTAGCCAGTGGCCTTGCGCGGTATGAGTTCAAGCTGTTCGTTGCCACGCTCCGGCTCGACCAGTTGCTGCGCCAGGTTGACCAGTTGCGCCAGGCGCAAGTCGCCAGCACCGAGGGCCGCGAACAGGTCTTCGGCGGTTTTCATATTGGCCTTGTCGGCCAGCTTGTCGAAATCCACCGCCGGCAGACCGAGGCGATTTAGCTCGCGCTCAAGCAGCGTTTTACCGGCCGCGACGTTCTGGTCACGAGCCTGCAACTTGAACCAGTGAACGATCTTGGCCCGTGCCCGCGACGTGGTGACGTAGCCCAGGTTCGGGTTCAGCCAGTCGCGGCTCGGGGTGCCGTGCTTGCTGGTGATGATCTCGACCTGTTCACCGGTTTGCAGGCTGTAGTTGAGCGGCACGATGCGCCCGTTGATCTTGGCGCCACGGCAGTTGTGACCGATTTCGGTGTGGACGCGGTAGGCGAAGTCCAGCGGGGTCGCGCCCTTCGGCAAGTCGATGGCGTGACCGTCCGGGGTGAAGATGTAGACCCGGTCCGGCTCGATATCGACCCGCAGCTGTTCCGCCAGGCCACCGATGTCGCCCAGCTCTTCGTGCCATTCGAGCACCTGGCGCAGCCAGGAGATTTTCTCTTCGTAATGATTGGAGCCGGACTTGACGTCGGTGCCCTTGTAGCGCCAGTGCGCGCAAACGCCGAGTTCGGCTTCTTCGTGCATCGCATGGGTGCGGATCTGCACTTCCAGCACCTTGCCCTCGGGCCCGATTACCGCCGTGTGCAGCGAGCGATAGCCGTTTTCCTTGGGGTTGGCGATGTAGTCGTCGAACTCTTTCGGGATGTGTCGCCACAGGGTGTGAACGATGCCGAGCGCGGTGTAGCAATCGCGCATTTCCGGCACCAGCACGCGAACGGCACGCACGTCGTAGATCTGGCTGAACTCCAGACCCTTGCGCTGCATTTTGCGCCAGATCGAATAGATGTGCTTGGCCCGGCCGCTGATGTCGGCATCGACACCGGTGGCCTGCAATTCGTTTTTCAGCTGGCTCATCACGTCGCTGATGAAACGCTCGCGATCCAGTCGCCGCTCATGGAGCAACTTGGCAATCTGCTTGTACTGGTCGGGCTCAAGGTAACGGAAGGACAAGTCTTCCAGTTCCCACTTGATGTGACCGATACCCAGGCGATGGGCCAGCGGTGCGTAGATGTCGAAGACTTCACGGGCCACGCGGTTGCGTTTTTCGTCGTCGGCGGTTTTCACCGCGCGGATCGCGCACGTGCGTTCGGCCAGCTTGATCAGGGCGACGCGAACGTCGTCAACCATGGCCACCAGCATTTTGCGCAGGTTTTCCACCTGGCCCTGAGTGCCCAGCACCAGGGATTTGCGCGGGCTCAGGCTGTCGCTGATCGCGGCCATGCGCTGCACGCCGTCGATGAGTTTGGACACCACCGGACCGAAGCGCTGGCTGACGGCCGGCAACTTGATCTGATTTTCGCGCACGCCTCGATACAGGATCGCGGCGACCAAGGAGTCCTGGTCGAGCTTGAGATCGGCGAGGATCTCGGCGATCTCAAGCCCGGTACGGAAAGTCGAGTTACCTTCCGACCACAGATTCTGTGCCGCATTGGCTTGTTGTTCGGCCTCCCGAGCGTACTCGCAGGCCTCTTTCAAGGCTTCGCGATCCAGTGCCAGATCGACACTGACCGCATGATCGAGCCAAGCCTCGAGATTGATACTACCGTCGGTGTTGATCGGCTGGTGTGCTCTCACCTGTACCATCTTGCTTACCTTCCCTACGACGCAGATTCAATGCGTCAAATCGCTGACCTTCGTTGCCCGTGCGCCCACGTCGGGCTGGGTGCGCGGCTGCACGGGCGGGCCAGTCGGACCAGACGAGCATCCTAGCTCGCTTCAAATAACGCCATGGCCTCGACATGTGCCGTTTGAGGAAACATATCGAGAATCCCGGCACGTTTTAACCGGTAGCCCTGCTTGATCAATTCGACCGTGTCGCGCGCCAGAGTTGCAGGGTTGCACGACACATACACCAATCGCTCGGCGCCAAGGCTCTTGAGCTTGCGCACGACCTCGAAAGCACCGTCACGCGGTGGGTCCAAGAGTACCGCACAAAAGCCTTCGGCGGCCCATTCGGCGCCTGTCAAAGGCTGGGATAAATCGGCCTGAAAAAACTTCGCGTTATGCAGATTGTTGCTAGCCGCATTCGCCGCGGCCCGATCGACCATCACCTGCACGCCTTCGACCGCCACCACTTCACGAGCGGCCTTGGCCAGCGGCAAGGCAAAGTTGCCCAGGCCACAGAACAGGTCGAGTACCCGCTCATCCGCTGTCGGCTTCAGCCAGTCCAGCGCCTGGGCGACCATCGCTTCGTTAACGGCGGCGTTGACCTGGATGAAATCCCCTGGACGATACGCCAACTCCAGGTCCCACTGCTCAAGGCGATAGCCCAACGACTGATCGGCCTCGACCGGTTGCGGTTCGCCGTCGCCATGCAGCCACAACTGGGCTTCATGGAACGCACAGAATTCCTTGAGGATCGTCAGGTCGGCGTCGGACAACGGTGCCATGTGCCGCAGCAACACAGCCAGCGTCGAGCCACTGAACAACTCCACATGCCCGAGCGCCTGGGGTTTGCTCAAGCGCCGCAGCATCTGGGGCAAGCGGGCCATGATCGGTTGCAAGGGCTGTACCAGCACCGGGCAGTCATCGATGCCCACGATGTCCTGACTGCCGGCGGCACGGAAACCGACTTCGAGTTTTTTCGCCTTCATGTCCCAGCGCACAGCGACTCGGGCACGACGCCGGTAAGCGAATTCCGCACCGCTCAATGGCGCTGCCCACTCTTCGGGTTCGACGCCCGCGACCCTCGACAACTGCTCGGCGAGCATGCGCTGTTTCAGGGCAAGCTGTTCGTTGTGGGGCAGATGCTGCACGCTGCAACCGCCGCAGCGGCCGGCATGGGCGCACGGTGCAGGCCGGCGTAACTCACTGGCCTTGAACACACGCTCAGTACGCGCCTCGACCACTTTGCCGTGGGCACCGAGCACCCGCGCCTCGATCTCTTCACCGGCCAATGCGCCGATGACGAACCAGGTGCGGCCTTCGAAAAACGCGATACCGCGACCGTCATTGGCCAGGCGCTCGATGGTCAGGCGCTGCTTTTTGCCGGTCGGGACTTGCGGGGCCTTGCTGCCGCCAGTGGGCTGGAAGCGCAGGCCTCTTTCATGTTTGGCCATCAGTTGGGCGCGTCGAAAATGCCGGTCGACAGGTAACGGTCGCCACGGTCGCAGATGATCGCGACGATCACCGCGTTTTCAACTTCTTTGGACAGACGCAGCATGGCCGCCACGGCACCGCCCGAGGACACGCCACAGAAAATGCCCTCTTCGCGAGCCAGACGACGGGTCACGTCTTCGGCTTCGCTTTGGGCCATGTCGACGATCCGGTCCACGCGGTCGGCCTGGTAGATCTTCGGCAGGTATTCCTGAGGCCAGCGGCGGATACCCGGGATCGCCGAGCCTTCCATCGGTTGCAGACCGATGATCTGCACGTTGTCGTTCTGCTCTTTCAAGTAGCGCGACACACCCATGATGGTGCCGGTGGTGCCCATGGAGCTGACGAAATGGGTGATGGTGCCCTGGGTCTGGCGCCAGATTTCCGGGCCGGTGGTGGTGTAGTGCGCCTCGGGGTTATCACCGTTGGCGAACTGGTCCAGCACCTTGCCGCGACCTTCGGCTTCCATTTTTTGCGCCAGATCACGGGCGCCTTCCATGCCCTGCTCCTGACTGACCAGAATCAGCTCGGCGCCATAGGCCGTCATGGCTGCCTTGCGCTCGGCGCTGGAGTTGTCCGGCATGATCAGGATCATCTTGTAACCCTTGATCGCAGCGGCCATGGCCAGGGCGATCCCGGTGTTGCCCGAGGTCGCCTCGATCAGCGTATCGCCGGCGTGGATCTGCCCGCGCAGTTCGGCGCGGGTGATCATCGACAGCGCCGGCCGGTCCTTGACCGAACCCGCCGGGTTGTTCCCTTCGAGCTTGAGCAATAGGGTATTGCTGGTGGCGCCGGGCAGGCGCTGCAAACGGACCAGCGGAGTGTTGCCGACGCAATCGGCGATGGTTGGGTACTGCAAGGTCATGGCGTATTCGCAATCCAGACTGCGGGGGCGACTATCATACCGGCAAACGTTCCCAGGCCATATCACGCAAAGTGTGGTGCTTATGGTTTATGGGAATAAGCAGATATTTTGCGGTGAACATGAGGGCCTCTTCGCGGGCAAGTCGGATCGCCGCACCGCCGCTCCCACAGGGTACCGGGGTGATCATACGTTTTGCGGTTGGAACACGCCCAATGTGGGAGCGGGCTTGCTCGCGAAGGCGTCGGCACTGGCGCTATTAACATCCGCCAACAAGCGCATATTCAGGCGCAACCCGGTCCCGGTGTTCTGCGCCCACAGCTGTCCGCCCTGACGCTGCACCGCATTGCGGGCGATGCTCAAGCCCAGCCCGAATCCACCGTCCCCCGGCCGCGAACCGTCGAGCCGGGTGAACGGCAGGAAGATCCGCTCCAGATCCGCTTGCGCCACGCCGCCGCCGTGATCTTCCAGCCACAGGTGCCAGAAATCGCCATCACGACGACCACCCAATTGGACAATGCCTGCGGCCGGTGAATGCCGAATCGCATTGCGCAGAATGTTTTCCAATGCCTGGGCCAGGGTGTTGAGATGACCGCGAACCCAGCAGGATGAATCCACCGTGCATTGCAACTGCGTATCGGGCCAGCCACTTTCATAGCAGGCGTTTTCCGTGAGCATTTCCCACAGGGCCTGGATCTGGATCGCTTCGTCGGGCAATCGGGTGCGCTCGGTATCGAGCCACGCCAGTTGCAGCGTGTCTTCCACCAGACGCTGCATGCCATCGACCTCACGCCCGATGCGCTCGCGCAATGGCTCCAGCCCCTGCTCGCTTTCACTGGCCACCCGCAGTCGGCTCAAGGGCGTGCGCAATTCGTGGGACAGGTCGCGCAGCAGTTGCTGCTGCAGGGCTACAGTACTTTGCAGGCGTTCGGACATGTGATCGAACGCCCGACCCAACTCACCCAGCTCATCCGATCGATTGGTGGTCCGGGCCGACAGCCGTACGTTCAGTTGATCGGCACGCCAGGCATTGGCCTGCGCGCGCAAGTGATTGAGCGGGACCACCAACAGGCGATACAGCCCGACGCATAGCAGCAAGGTGAACAATCCCGGAATCACGCCGTTGGTGATCACCCGCCAGAACACCCGATAACGTCCGGGTACAAAGCGTTTGGGTAACTCGATCACAAGGCTGCCGGCGGACGGGTCACCGGGAAACGGTATGCGCATCCACGGCCGACCTTTCTTGTGGATGGGCCAATCGAGGCCGCGCAAAAAGGTCAGGCGTTCGACTTCCTTGTCCGTCAACGATTGGTTGCTCAAGGACTGCAAATCACCACCGATGACACCGACCCAGCCTTTTTCCCGCTGATGCATGCCTTGCAGCCAGTCATCGACACCAGCGCTCTGGCGCTGCTGCCAGACCTGCTCGGCTTCGGCGGCGTAGCGCGCCAGGGTGCCGCGGGCCTCATCGGAGAGGAACTGGTTGCGCTGCTCCATGTAACGGCCCCAGGACCAACTCAGCCAGATCATCAGCAGGCAGAAAGCGACCAATAGACAGGCCAGTTTCCAGAACAGCGAATGCCTGCCGGGCAAGTTACACTTCATCAGCGTGGCTCAGGATGTAGCCCTTGCCCCATACCGTGCGTACTTCGCGCTCGGTGTAGCCAATGGCCTTGAGCTTGCGGCGGATCTGGCTGATGTGCATGTCCAGGCTGCGGTCATGGGCCGCGTAACCGCGTTGCAGCACCTGTTGATAAAGGAAGGCTTTGCTCAGTACTTCGTCGGCGCTGCGGTGCAGCGTCTCCAGCAACCGATACTCGCTGCGGGTCAAGCCACCGGCCTGTTCGCCATAAAAGACCTCGTAGCTTTCATCGTCGAAACGCAGGCTGTCCATCGATGGGGCCGGCACCGCGGGTGCGGGACGGCGGTCGAGTGCCACCCGCCGCAGTATGGCTTCGATGCGTACCCCCAACTCCACCATGCTGAAGGGCTTTGGCAGGTAATCATCGGCCCCCAGGCGAAAGCCGCTGATGCGATCGGCCTCGGCACCGAGGGCCGACATCAACAACACCGGGGTGGAATGGCTCTGGCGCAATTGGGTCAGCACCGCCAGGCCGTCCATGCCTGGCAGCAGAATATCCATCAGCACCACGTCGAAAGCTTCCCTGCGGGCAATATCCAGGCCTTCCCGGCCGTTCTGGCACCAGGTCACCTGAAAACCGCTACGGTCCAGATGCTCATGCACGTAGGCGCCGAGCACAAGGTCGTCTTCGATGGACAGGATTCGGGGGAGACCGGCAGTGATGGGAGCCATGACTATCTGCAAATAATTCTCAGTTGAGCAATTATTCAAGATTGCCTCGCCAGGGGCAACCCACCGTTTGTCCATATCGCCATTAAGTCATTCGGGCCGACGAATGACGGCACCATTTTTACGAGGATTGCCCGCGAGCAAATCGCTACACTGCGCAAGTGGTGCATGGCGGATGCATGTACAGCTCTATAAATAGCGGGATGCAGGAGAGATGCGTGCTCAAGAAACTGGGAATCAAAGGCCGCGTGCTGTTGCTGACCCTATTGCCAACCAGCCTGATGGCGTTGGTGCTGGGGGGGTATTTTACCTGGATGCAACAGGCGGACCTGCACATCCAGCTCATGCAGCGTGGCGAAATGATCGCCGAGCAGTTGGCGCCATTGGCGGCTCCCGCCATGGGCCATCAGGACAACGAACTGCTCGAACGCATTGCCACCCAGGCCCTGGAACAAACCGACGTACGAGCCGTGACCTTCCTGGCTCCTGATCGCACGCTACTGGCCCACGCCGGCCCGACCATGCTCAACCAGCCCCCCTCCGGCAGTGGCACGCAGATGCTGCGCCGCAGTGGCAACGATGCGACCCGCTATTTGCTGCCGGTATTCGGCAAACACCGCAACCTGGCCGGGGACGTGATTCCCGAAGAAGCCGACCGCCTGCTGGGCTGGGTCGAACTGGAACTGTCCCATAACAGCATGCTGTTGCGGGGCTACCGCAGCCTGTTCGCCAGCCTGATACTGATCATTGCGGGACTGACGGGTGCGGCACTGCTGGCCCTGCGCATGGGGCGCACGATCAATCAGCCGCTGAGCCAGATCAAGCAGGCCGTGGCCCAGCTCAAGGACGGTCATCTGGAAACCCGCCTGCCGCCCCTCGGCAGTCAGGAGCTGGACGAGCTGGCCTCGGGCATCAACCGCATGGCCGGCACCCTGCAAAATGCCCAGGAAGAATTGCAGCACAGCATCGACCAGGCCACCGAAGACGTGCGCCAGAACCTGGAAACCATCGAGATCCAGAACATCGAGCTGGACCTGGCGCGCAAGGAAGCCCTGGAAGCGAGCCGGATCAAGTCCGAATTCCTGGCCAACATGAGCCATGAAATCCGCACACCGCTCAATGGCATTCTCGGCTTCACCCACCTGCTGCAAAAAAGCGAGCTCACCCCACGCCAGCTCGACTACCTGGGTACCATCGAAAAGTCCGCCGACAGTCTGCTGGGGATCATCAACGAGATTCTCGACTTCTCGAAAATCGAGGCCGGCAAGCTGGTGCTTGACCATATTCCGTTCAACCTGCGCGACCTGCTCCAGGACACCCTGACCATCCTCGCCCCGGCCGCCCACGCCAAACAACTGGAACTGGTGAGCCTGGTGTACCGGGACACGCCACTGTCACTGGTGGGCGACCCGCTGCGGCTCAAGCAGATCCTGACGAACCTAGTGAGCAATGCGATCAAGTTCACCCGCGAAGGCACCATCGTCGCCCGCGCCATGCTCGAAGAAGAACACGAAGACACCGTGCAGTTGCGCATCAGCATTCAGGACACCGGTATCGGTCTGTCGAACCAGGACGTGCGCGCCCTGTTCCAGGCCTTCAGCCAGGCCGACAACTCGCTGTCGCGGCAACCCGGCGGTACTGGCCTGGGCCTGGTGATTTCCAAGCGTCTGGTCGAACAGATGGGCGGTGAGATCGGCGTCGACAGCACGCCTGGGGAAGGATCGGAATTCTGGATCAGCCTGAGCCTGCCGAAAACCCGCGACGATGCCGAAGACCTGCCCTGCGCGCCCTTGCTCGGGCGACGGGTGGCGGTACTGGAAAACCACGAGCTGGCGCGGCAGGCGTTGCAGCATCAACTGGAAGACTGCGGCCTCAGCACCACACCGTTCAATACCCTTGAAAACCTGACCAATGGTGTCACCGCCGCCCACCAGACCGACCAGGCGATCGAGCTTGCCGTGCTCGGCATCACCAGTAACGACATGCCGCCGGAACGCCTCAACCAGCACATCTGGGACCTCGAGCATCTTGGCTGCAAGGTGTTGGTGCTGTGCCCGACCACGGAACAGACGCTGTTCCATCTTTCCGTGCCCAACCCCCACAGCCAGCTCCAGGCGAAACCGGCTTGCACCCGCAAGCTGCGACGCGCCCTGTCTGACCTGGTCAACCCGCGACCGGTACGCAGCGAGCCGGGCGAACCGTTGTCCAGCCGTGCCCCGAAGGTGCTTTGCGTCGACGACAATCCGGCCAACCTGATGCTGGTGCAGACCCTGCTCGAAGACATGGGCGCCAAGGTGCTCGCGGTGGAAAGTGGTTATGCCGCCATCAAGGCAGTGCAAAACGAGACATTCGATCTGGTGCTGATGGACGTGCAAATGCCCGGCATGGACGGCCGCCAGAGCACCGAGGCAATCCGCCAGTGGGAAAGCGAGCGCCATTGCACACCGCTGCCGATCGTGGCCCTCACTGCCCACGCCATGGCCAACGAAAAACGCGCGCTGCTGCAAAGCGGCATGGACGACTACCTGACCAAACCGATCAGCGAGCGGCAATTGGCCCAGGTGGTGCTCAAGTGGAGCGGCCTGGCGCTGCGCAATCACAGCCCGGAGCGCTCCGGCGATGGGCATGCGGGTGCCCATGACCTGATGGTACTCGACCACGACGAAGGATTGCGCCTGGCCGCTGGCAAGGCTGACCTGGCTGCAGACATGCTGGCGATGCTGCTCGCGTCCCTGGAAGCCGACCGAGAAGCCATCCGCCTCGCTCAGCAAAGCAACGACCACAACGCCCTGATCGAACGGGTCCATCGCCTGCATGGCGCGACGCGTTACTGCGGCGTACCGCAATTGCGTGCGGCCTGCCAACGCAGCGAAACCCTGCTCAAGCAACAGGACCCGAAAGCCAGCGTGGCACTGGATGAGCTCGACCGGGCAATCAATCGCCTGGCTGCCCAGGCGCGCATGAATGCTTGATGCAGCGCAATCGCCAAGGGTTGCCGGCGAGCTAACCTGACGACTGTCGAATGCCGGCTTGCTCAACGGCGCAGGCCACCTTCAAGGAGCACCGCATGCGTACGATTCTTTTCAGCAGCCAGAACTACGACCGCGACAGTTTTCTCGCGGCCGGGCAGCCGGCCGGCATCGAGCTGCAATTTCAGCCTGCGCGCCTGAGCCTCGACACGGTAGCGCTCGCCCAAGGGTATGAAGCGGTCTGCGCGTTCATCAATGATGACCTCGGCGCGGCAGTGCTCGAACGCCTGGCCGCTGGAGGCACGCGCCTGATCGCCCTGCGCTCGGCCGGTTACAACCATGTCGACTTGCCGACGGCAAAACGTCTGGGACTGGCCATCGTACGCGTCCCGGCTTATTCGCCCCACGCGGTGGCCGAACATGCGGTAGCGTTGATCCTCGCACTCAACCGCCGCTTGCCTCGCGCCTACAACCGCACCCGAGACGGGGACTTCAGACTGCAGGGGCTGACCGGTTTCGACCTGGTGGGCAAGACCGTCGGCGTGGTCGGCACCGGTCAGATTGGTGCCACCTTCGCCAAAATCATGAGCGGGTTTGGTTGCCAGTTGCTGGCCTACGACCCCTACCCCAACCCACAGGTCGAAGCCCTCGGCGCTCGCTACCTGAGCCTGCCGCAACTGCTGGCCGAATCGCAGATCATCAGCCTGCATTGCCCGCTCAACGAGCAGAGCAAGCACTTGATCAACCGCGAGTCCCTGGCGCACATGCAACCGGGTGCGATGCTGATCAATACCGGACGAGGCGGCCTGGTGGACACCCCGGCACTGATCGATGCCCTGAAAGACGGTCGCCTGGGTTACCTGGGGCTGGATGTGTATGAGGAAGAAGCGCAGTTGTTCTTCGAGGACCGCTCCGACCTGCCACTGCAAGACGATGTGCTGGCACGGCTGCTGACCTTTCCTAACGTGATCGTCACCGCGCACCAGGCCTTCCTGACCCGCGAAGCGCTGGATGCGATTGCCGCCACCACGTTGCGCAACATTGCAGCCTGGACGGCGGGCACCCCGGAAAACCTGGTGACGGGAGACTGAAACGGATCGAAGGTCATCTGCCTGCGCGATGCGGCGTGCAAGCCCGTGCTAGCATATCGCGCATATTTGGAGGACCCATGGTCGAACACGATTTCCGCTACAGCCTGATGAACCCGCAACACACCCTCACCGAATGCCGCGCCCTGGTGCCGGGGCGCTATCAAGTCACCGGCAACGGTGGTTCGATTCGCAACAATGACGTGCTGGTCGTGACCCTCAAGGGTGCCAAGGACTTGTCCATGCGCCTGACCGTCGAAACGGTTCGCCACCTGATCAACCCGCCCGGCCAATGGGTCGCGGTAGCCAGTGGCCCGGTGTTCGGCGAACTGGCCATCCACACCTGGCAAGTGAACTGTGACAGCTGCGCCAAAGAGCTGAGCTTCGAGTTCGCCGTCGATGCCAAGCTGGGCAACAAGGCCGAAAAGCCTGCCGCCACCGCGCGGATTGCCGAGCTGGGCTGGACCAGCGTCGGCGAGAAACACCTGTGCCCGAAATGCCAGGAGCCTGCGTGATGAAACGCCTCGCTCTGAGCGCCATGGTCGGCGCCAGCCTGCTGGGTTGCGCCGCCGAGCCGGTGCAACTGCAACAGAACCGCAGCTACATTCTGGAGTGGATCGGCGAGCGGCCGTTGATGGACTACAGCCACCTGACCATCACCCTCGGCGAAGACGGCCGGGCCTACGGCAATGGCGGCTGCAACCACTGGTTCGCACCGTACACCCTCGAAGGCCACAAGCTGACCTTCGGCAAAATCGGCAGCACCCGCAAACTGTGCGCGCCAGCGCTGATGGAACAGGAAAAACGCTTCCTCCAGGCGCTGGAAAATGTCCAGCGCTGGGACGTCTCCCCGATCGAGCAGATGCGCTTCTGGCCAACCGAAGGCAAGCCGCTGCGTTGGTGGCTTGAGGAGGGCTGATCCCCTGAAAGATCGCAGCCTGCGGCAGCTCCTACAGGGTGTACGACAATCCATGTAGGAGCTGCCGCAGACTGCGATCTTTTTGCTTTAATTTTTCGCCTGCAACGCCTCAAGCTTGGCCATCACCCCCGCCGCCGTCTGTTCACCCATCAACTGCTCACGCACCTTGCCCTTGTTATCGATGATGTAGGTCACCGGCAACGCCTCGCTGCGCGGCAGCTCGAACAGTTCGGAAGGGTCCTGGGCCAGTACGGTGAACCTGATCCCCAGTTTCTCGCTCGCGCTCTTCAGCTCTTGCCCCTGAACGTTGTCGAAGTTGACCCCGAACACACCGATTTTCCTGTCCTTGAGCTGCTCGGCCAGGGCGTTCAACTCCGGGATCTCCGTGCGGCAAGGCCCGCACCATTCTGCCCAGTAGTTGAGGACCAGCCATTTTCCGTCCAGGCGGTCAGAGGCGATTTTATGACCGTCCTGGTCGATGCCATAGTCATTACCGCAGCCCCCCAGCATCAACGCTCCGATGATCGCCAATGCTGCTGCCAGTCGCCTTGTCATGTCGTGTTCCTTGTCAAAAATTGAATGCACCTGCGACCCATCGCCTCTCACGGTTCTGGAATGCGCGCTGCACAGTTAGAATAGCCGCCACCTTACGCAAGATGCGACCCGCTCATGACCGATCTGACGCTTTATCACAATCCGCGCTGCTCGAAATCCCGCGGTGCGCTCGAACTGCTTGAAGCCCGTGGCCTGACCCCGACTGTGGTCCGCTACCTGGAAACCCCACTGGACGCCGCGCAGATCCAGAACCTGCTGGGTAAACTCGGGATCAGCGCCCGGCAATTGCTGCGCACCGGCGAGGACGAGTACAAGACCCTCGACCTGGCCGACAGCAGCCTGAGCGAAGCGCAATTGATCGCCGCCATCGCCGCCCACCCGAAACTGATGGAGCGACCGATTCTCGAAGTCGGCGACAAAGCCATCATCGGCCGCCCACCGGAGCAGATCCTGGAACTGTTGCCATGAGCGCACCGTACATTCTGGTTCTGTACTACAGCCGCAGCGGCTCGACCAACGAAATGGCCCGGCAGATCGCCCGTGGCGTCGAACAGGCAGGGCTTGAGGCACGCTTGCGCACGGTGCCGGCGATTTCCACCGAGTGCGAAGCCGTTTCCCCGGAGATTCCCGACGAAGGTGCGCTGTATGCCAGCCTCGACGACCTGAAGAACTGCGCCGGCCTGGCTCTCGGCAGCCCGACCCGCTTCGGCAACATGGCTGCACCGCTCAAATACTTCCTCGACGGTACCAGCAACCTGTGGCTGACCGGCGCCCTGGTGGGTAAACCGGCGGGTGTTTTCACCTCCACCGCGAGCCTGCACGGCGGCCAGGAAACCACGCTGCTGTCGATGATGCTGCCGTTGCTGCACCACGGCATGCTGATCACCGGCCTGCCCTACAGCGAATCGGCGCTGCTGGAAACCCAGGGCGGCGGTACGCCATACGGCGCCAGCCACCACGCCGGTGCCGACGGCAAAAGCGGTCTGGATGCCCATGAAGTGGCGCTGTGCCGCGCGCTGGGTATGCGCCTGGCCAAGACCGCACAGAAACTGGAGAGCTGAGGTGGCCAAGAAACCGAAGATCCTGCCCGCCCTCGAATGGCTCGAACCACGGGTCAAGGCGATGCGCGCCATCAGCCTGCTGTGCTTTTTCGGCCTGGTGGGATTGCTGTGTGTTTACTACCTGGCGATTGCCGACCTGCACGGGGCACGCCCCTGGGTGATCCTGTTGATCGAGCTGGTGCCACTGCTGATTCTGGCACCGGGGATGATCATCGGCAGCCCTCGCGGGCATTCGTGGATGTGCTTTGTGGTGAACCTTTATTTCATCAAGGGCGCATTGGCTGCCTATGACCCGAACCGGCAGATCTTCGGTTTGCTGGAGATGGGCGCGAGCCTGGCGGTGTTTTGCTCGGCGCTGTTGTATGTGCGGTGGCGGTATCAGTTGAACCGAAAGCTGGCGGGTGAAGGCGAACCCTCCGTCGCCTGATCTGACGCCTTCGCGAGCAAGTCGAATGGGGCAACTCGGTCTCAATGATTGACGGTATAAGCCAGCATCATCGAAATCTGGCTCATCGGCCGCCCGCCACTTTCCTCATGCCACTGGTTGAACACGTCCTGCACCAACGCCAGGTCGCGCAGACTGCTCGGAACCCTGTCGATGATGTCCTGAGCATTCAGCGCCGCCACCACGTCATAGCTCGGTACAAAGGTGTCCTTGCCGATCATCCGCAAGAAACGTGGGGCTGACAGCCCGCCCAACTGATGTCCGCGCTTTTTCAGGAAGGTCCAGAGCCCGACGATATCGGTCACCGGCCAATCGGCGATCAGCGCACCGAAACTGCCCTTTTCATGGGCCACGTCCAGTATGAACTGCGCATTGCGCGGCACGCTCTTGAGCTTGCCCAAGTGACGTATGATCCGCGTGTCCTGCATCAGGCGCTCAAGGTGCTCGGCGCTCATCAACACGACTTTTTCCGGGTCGAACCTGAAGAACACTTCTTCGAAGGCCGGCCACTTGGCATCCACCAGGCTGTGCTTGAGCCCGGCACGGAATACCCGCAACGCCATCGTCGAGAGGTAGCGATCGTCGCTGATCTTGCGCAGTTGCGCCGGGGTCTTGGGAACGGGCAGATGGGCTTCCAGTTCAGCCGCCGAACCGAAGCGGTTCAAGCAATACTCGTTCAGCCACTTGTAGTCGCGCATGCCCTCTCCTGAGGTAAACGAAAAACCTGTGGGAGCGGGCTTGCTCGCGAAGACGTAGTGTCAGCCAACATCAATGCTGAAGACACACCGATTTCGCGAGCAAGCCCGCTCCCACAGCTGGATCAGAGGTTGACGACATTGACGAAGCGCGATGCGGCGCTTTCGTCGATCTTCAGACTGGTAAAGTCGAACAGGTTGCGATCCGCCAGTTGCGACGGGATCACGTTCTGCAGGCTGCGGAAAATGCTTTCGGTACGACCCGGAGTCTTGCGTTCCCAGTCCAGCAGCATTTCCTTGACCACCTGACGCTGCAGGTTCTCCTGGGAACCGCAGAGGTTGCACGGGATGATCGGGAATTGCTTGAAGTCCGAGTAGGCCTGGATGTCTTTTTCGTTGCAGTAGGCCAGCGGACGAATCACCACGTTACGACCATCGTCGGCGCGCAGCTTCGGTGGCATGGCCTTGAGCGAACCGTTGAAGAACATGTTCAGGAAGAACGTTTCGACAATGTCGTCGCGGTGGTGACCGAGAGCCATCTTGGTCGCGCCGATTTCATCGGCGAAGGTGTAGAGCGTGCCGCGACGCAGGCGCGAGCACAGCGAGCAGGTGGTCTTGCCTTCCGGAATCAGCTCCTTGACCACCGAGTAAGTGTCTTTCTCGACGATGTGGTACTCGATCCCCAGTTCCTTGAGGTAGGCCGGCAGCACGTGCTCCGGGAAGCCCGGCTGCTTCTGGTCCATGTTCACGGCCACGATCTCGAACTTGATCGGCGCGACCTTCTGCAAGTGCATCAGCACATCGAGCATGGTGTAACTGTCCTTGCCACCTGACAGGCAGACCATGACCTTGTCACCGTCTTCAATCATGTTGAAATCGGCAACCGCCTCACCGGCCAGTCGGCGAAGGCGCTTTTGCAGTTTGTTCTGGTTGACCGTGAGAGTGCCCATGACGCGAAATCCGTGAGGTGTGACGAAAGGCCGGCATTTTACGCAAAAACGCCTCAGGGGCGAAGTGCCTGGCCAAAAGGGCTGTTCGCCACAGACCCGGCGGCGATTAACAACTGCGTTTACAGCGCGATTTGCTCTAAAGCCCCTACTCCCTCTGGGGAAACTCCTCCCTATACTGCGACATAAGGTCACATACAAATTCAGACCTATGACTTACTTGGCCGCATTGGCCCGTAGGCGCTCCGCTGGGGGGCGACGGTAAAAACAAGAGGAGTGACTGGCATGATCCATCACGTAGTGGGGCTCTTCACCCACCCTGACCAAGAATGGAAGGAAATCCGTGGCGACCAGGAGGAAAGCATCAGCCACATGTACCTGACCCATACACTGATCCTGGCGGCGATTCCCGCGGTGTCTGCCTTTATTGGCACCACACAGGTCGGCTGGGTCATCGGCAACCGACCTCCCGTCATGCTGACCGTAGAAAGCGCGATATGGATGACGATCATGTCGTACCTGGCGATGCTCGGCGGTGTCGCGGTAATGGGCGCGTTCATCCACTGGATGGCCCGCACCTATGACGCCAACCCAAGCCTGGCCCGCTGCATTGCGTTTGCCACCTACACCGCTACACCGCTGTTCATCGGTGGTCTCGCCGCCTTGTACCCGCACTTGTGGCTGGGGATGATCATCGGTACCGCCGCCATCTGCTACACGGTGTACTTGCTGTACGTGGGCTTGCCGACGTTCATGAACATTCCATCTGACGAGGGCTTCCTGTTTTCAAGTTCGGTGCTCGCCGTAGGCCTGGTGGTGCTGGTCGCCATCATGGCGTTCACCGTCATTGTCTGGGGACTCGGCGTGGGCCCGGTCTACACCAGCTAACCGCTCATCGCTGAACATCGGAACTGCCGACAAAGGCCGCCGCAAGGCGGCCTTTTCATTCTTCAGCAACGAGAACGCACACGACCATTCGGCAACCTGGCGATTCGCAAGGTCCGAGGGTTGCGGCATACTTGAGCGCTCTGGAGATCCATCAAGCATGCCCGAGCAACTCAATACCCGCGTCGAAGACTGTTTCCAACTAGCCGAATCCTTTTTCAAACGACCTTTCAAGCGCCCCGTGGTGAGCCTCAAGCTGCGCGGGCAAAAAGCCGGTGTCGCGCATTTGCACGAGAACCTGCTGCGCTTCAACCCGCAGCTGTACCGGGAAAACACCGAAGATTTCCTCAAGCAGACCGTGGCCCATGAAGTCGCGCACCTGATCGCCCACCAGCTGTTCGGTGACCGCATCCAGCCCCATGGCGAAGAGTGGCAATTGATCATGCGCGGCGTGTACGAACTGCCGCCCAACCGCTGCCACACCTATGATGTCAAACGCCGCAGCGTGACCCGCTACATCTACAAGTGCCCGTGCGCCGACAGCGACTTCCCGTTTTCGGCCCAGCGCCACAGCCTGGTTCGGCAGGGACGGCGGTACCTGTGCCGGCGGTGTCGTAATACCCTGGTGTTCAGTGGGGAAATGCGGGTCGAGTAGTTGTTTTTTTGGTGACTGCACTGGCCTCATCGCGAGCAAGCTCGCTCCCATATTGAGTTTGTGTCACGCCACAGATCCCCTGTGGGAGCGAGCTTGCTCGCGATGGCGGCCTGACAGGCACTAAAGAATCACCTTGACCCGACGCAACTGTTCGATCCGCTCAGCACTGAACCCCAACTCCCCCAACACCTGGTCCGTATGCTGCCCCAGCGCCGCGCCAATATACCGGGGCTCAGGCAACCCTTGCGAAAACTTCAGCGGACAAGCCATCTGCGCCTGGGACGAGCCATCGCCACGGGGCACTTTGGCCACCAACTCCCGCGCCTGCAACTGCGGATGACACAGCGCTTCTCCCAGGCTCAACACAGGTTCGACACAAGCATCCAATTCGGCGAACAGCGCGCACAATTCGGCGAAGTCATGTTTTTCGAATTCGACCTTCAGCGCGTCTTTAAGCTGTTTCTGCTGCGCCGGTTGCGGTGACAGGCCAAGGCCGGCCAACTCCTCCAGCCCCAACGCCGTACACAACTGTTTCATGAAGGCCGGCTCAAGGCTGCCCACCGACAGCCAGCGCCCATCCCGGGAGCGGTAGTAATCGTAGAAACTGCCGCCGTTGAGCACCTGATTTTCCGGTCCCGGCTCGACGCCACAGGCCAGATACCCGGCACCCGCCATCGCATTCAGGCTGAACGCACAGTCGGTCATGCTGACATCCAGGTGCTGACCCTGACCGGTTTGCTGCCGGGCAATGACCGCCGCCAGCAAGCCAATCACCCCGTGCAACGAACCACCGGCGACATCCGCCACCTGCATGCCCAACGGCAGCGGCCCAGAGTCGGCACGGCCGGTATAACTCGCCAGCCCGGACAGGGCCAGGTAGTTGATGTCATGGCCGGCGCGGTCCTTGTAGGGACCGGTCTGGCCATAGCCGGTGATCGACACATAAATCAATTTCGGATTGATCGCCTTCAGGGCTTCGTAACCCAGGCCCAGACGCTCCATGACGCCCGGGCGGAACTGCTCGAGCACAATGTCGTAGTCCTGCAGCAACGACCTGATCACCTCCAGTGCCTCAGGTTGCTTGAGGTCCAGGGCGAGGCTGCGCTTGTTGCGGTTGAGGTAGGCATGACTGGCTGACACGCCTTGATCGTGGGGCGGCAACACCCGCAGCAGATCCATGCGGGTCGGTGATTCGATGCGCAGCACTTCGGCGCCCATGTCCGCCAGCAGCAACGAAGCGAACGGCCCCGGCAGCAGTGTCGAGAAATCCAGAACCTTGAGTGATGCCAGTGGACCGAGCATGAGCGTTCTCCCTTGACGATGCCCACAGCCTAGGCAGCTGATCGCTTTGCAGCAATCACCTTATATGCCACGTGCAGTGACCGTTACGCTCAAACACCGGGCATGAAAAAACCCGCCGAAGCGGGTTTTTCATTACAACAAGGCTTACTTGGCGTTAACCGGGGCTACCTCTTCGACGTGGCCCAGTACATCGTCTTTAGGCTCGTCGGCAATGCCGCGACCGCCCGAAGCCAGCTCGGCTTGCAGTACGTCGGTGTCCAGTTCATTGACCCACTTGGCCACAACGACAGTGGCAACGGCGTTGCCGATCAGGTTGGTCAGGGCACGGGCTTCGGACATGAAGCGATCGATGCCGAGGATCAGCGCCAGGCCGGCAACCGGCAAGTGGCCCACGGCAGACAGGGTGGCAGCCAGTACAATGAAACCGCTACCGGTTACGCCCGCAGCGCCCTTGGACGACAGCAGCAACACCACCAGCAGGGTGATCTGGTGCGTGATGTCCATGTGCGTATCGGTTGCCTGGGCAATGAACACCGCGGCCATGGTCAGGTAGATGGCGGTACCGTCAAGGTTGAACGAGTAGCCAGTCGGGATCACCAGACCCACGACAGATTTTTGCGCGCCCAGACGCTCCATCTTGATCAGCATGCGTGGCAGTACCGATTCCGAAGAAGAAGTACCCAGCACGATCAGCAGTTCCTCACGGATGTAGCGGATCATTTTCAGCACGCTGAAGCCATGCAAGCGGGCGATGGAGCCCAGCACGATCAGGATGAACAGCAGGCAGGTGATGTAGAAGCACGCCATCAACTGACCCAGTTGCACCAGCGAGCCGACACCGTAGGCACCGATGGTGAAGGCCATCGCACCGAAGGCACCGATTGGCGCGAGCTTCATGATCATGTTGATGATGTTGAACATCACGTGGGCGAAGCGATCGATGAAGTCCAGCAGCGGCTTGCCGTAGGCACCCAGGCGATGCAGGGCGAAACCGAAGATCACCGAGAACATCAGCACTTGCAGGATGTCACCGGTGGCGAAGGCGCCGACGATAGTGGCCGGTATCACGTTCAGCAGGAAGCCGACGACGCTTTGGTCAGCACCGGCTGCAACATAAGTGGCAATCTTGGAGGCATCGAGGGTGGCAACGTCGATGTGCATGCCATTGCCCGGCTGCACGATGTTGACCACGACCAGACCGACCAGCAGGGCGATGGTCGAAACGATCTCGAAGTACAGCAGCGCGTAACCACCGGTCTTGCCGACCGATTTCATGTCCTGCATACCAGCGATACCGCTGACAACGGTACAGAAGATGATCGGGGCGATGATCATTTTGATCAGCTTGATGAACCCGTCACCCAGTGGCTTAACGGCCACACCGAGCTGAGGGTAGAAGTGACCGAGCGCGATACCGATGACAATTGCAACGATCACCTGGAAATACAGGGATTTGTACAGTGGCTGACGAGTCGTCATTGCAAAGTTCCTCAAGGGTGCCAGGTGACAACATCCATCTGTTGCCCGCAACACCGCAATTGCGAACCCTCCTGCACTGGAGGGATTTGTTTTTTCGAGCTGCGCAACGGCAGGCATCTGCACGATGTATCGCAAGGCCCGTGCCACCTTCCGCAAAATCCCTGCAAGCCTTTTGATCTGCGGGGTTGCAGCGAATTCCCTGACACCGGACGGTTACAAGCATGTGGCGGATTTCCGCCCTTCCATTAAAAGTCGTCCTGCTATTTGGCGGATATCCGCCCTGTTCACGCCGGCGGTGCACAGCTACCATCCGTCGATCAACGGTCAGATCTGCTGCCATGCGCGAACGCACCATCGCCAGTCATTTCGCCCGCGCCGCCCTTGGGGGGGCGCGTCGGCACGGCTGCGACTATTCAAGCCTGCTACAGCAACTGGGAATCAGCCCCGAGTTGCTGGACGAGCCCCGGGCACGCATCGCTCCGGAGCAATTCACCCAACTGATCCAGGCCTTATGGCTGGCGCTGGACGACGAGTACCTGGGGTTCGGGCAAGCCCCAAGCAGGCCGGGCAGCTTCGCGATGATGTGCCATGCCGTGATTCACTGCCGCAACCTGGATAAGGCACTCCATCGCGGCTTATTGTTTTATAGCCTATTCCCCGGGGCTCCGCGTTTGACCTTGAGCCGTGAAGATGAATGGGTGCGCCTGAGCCTGGACGACTCGCAACTCTGGGACCCGGATCATTTCCTCAGCGAAAGCCTGCTGGTGATCTGGCACCGTTTCGGCAGCTGGCTGATCGGCCAGCGCATTCGCCTGGAACAGGCCACGTTCAGCTACCCCCGCCCCGAACATGGCGCCGAATACGACCTGTTGTTTTCCTGTCCGCTTGAGTTTTCCAGGCCCCAGAGCAGCCTGTTGTTTCACAGCCGCTACCTGGCCATGCCGCTGTTGCAGGACGAACGCACCCTCAAGCATTTCCTTGAGCGCTCCCCCGCCGACCTGCTCTCGCGCCCCGACGATGGCGACAGCTTGAGCAGCCGCCTGCGGCGCTTGCTCAGTCGCGACAGTTCACACTGGCCCGACCTGGAAGCCGTAGCCGCCCATCTGCACATCAGCCCACAGACCTTGCGCCGGCATTTGCGGGAAGAGGGTTCGAGCTTTCAGGAATTGAAGGACCAGTTGCGCCGGGACATCGCGATTTATCATCTGAGCCGCGCGGACCTGTCGTTGCAACAGATCGCCGAGCAGTTGGGGTTTTCCGAGCCGTCGGCGTTTCACCGGGCGTTCAAGAAGTGGACGGGGCTGACGCCGGGGGCTTATCGGGCGCAGGAGAGCTGAGTTTCAGCACCCGCGTTGCGCAGTGATCACTAGCGTCCTCCCAAGCGTACTCGGAAATACCCCGTCCAGGTTTTGCGGACGCTTACTCCTGAGGCGGAATGATCAGCGACAAGCCCGGGTAAATTTTATCCGGATGCTCCAGCACCGACCTGTTCGCATTGAAGATCAGTGGGTACTTGACAGCATCACCATAAAACTCTCTGGCAATTTTGGACAATGTATCGCCCTTTACAACCACATACATATTCAACTGACTGACCGGTGGAATCGCCAGTGTGGCCGGTGATTCGAAGTCCACATCGCCTAGCTGGTTTACCTGTTCGATGAACCGGCCAAGATTGTTGGCCGTGGTCGCGTGTATGTCATGCATCAGCACAATGGAGTTCTTTCTTTTCCTTATTTGCTCAACACCATGGGATACCCAGCCTCCAGGTTGGTAGTTGCTGTTCCAGTCCAGGGTATCCACGCTCCACAGAACCTGCCGGTACCCCAACTCGGCGACAGTGCGATCGACCATCGCATCGTGAGCGCCATAAGGCGGCCTCATGATCAGGTCCGGCTGCTGGTAGGGAGCCAGTGCCTGCTCCGTCATTTTGATTTGATCGATGATGGTGTCTTTGTCCTGGCCAACCAGCCTTAGATGATCGTAAGTGTGATTACCGATCCGGTGTCCTTCGCAGAGGATGCGCTTGATACGCTCGCCATGCCTGGCAACCAGATTGCCAACAATAAAAAACGTTGCCTTGATATCAAACTGCGCCAGTGTTTCGAGCACGGTGTCGGTCTGGATTTGCCGAGGACCGTCGTCAAACGTCAGCCAAACTTTCTTCCTTTCCATTTTTATCTCCTTTGATGGCATGGAACGCTTCAGCCCATATCCACTCATGCACCAACACAGGCTTTGCGTGTGCATGTTGTCAATGAGGCGAGGCCTATTACCTGCCACCAAACGGCTGAACGCCAACAAAACTTTGTTGCCGGTCGTTTAACGATTGATGCCTTTAGCGGCCGTAAAAGACCGCTATCAAATACCCGTTCAAACTGCCGGAAAGTGAATCCTGAACACCGCCCCGCCCATCGGTGAATCCCCCAGGGTCAGCTTGGCGCTGTAGCTCTCGATGATGTCCTTGACCACCGCCAGGCCGATGCCCTGCCCCGGGTGCTGGCGGTCCAGGCGCTCTCCGCGCTCGAGAATCCGTGCGCGCTGATCCTGTGGTACGCCAGGGCCGTCGTCCTCGACACACAACTCGGTACCACTGAGGGTTTCACGCACGCTGATGCGTATTTCGCCCAGGCACAGGCGATAGGCGTTTTCCAGCAGGTTGCCCATCATCTCCAGCAGAGCGCCCTGCTCGATCGGCACATAGCACGGATCGGGCAAGTCGAACGCGACATGCACGCGCTTGTCGCGATAGACCTTGTCCAGCGTGTCGCACAGGCTTTTCAGTACCGGTCGCAAGTGCACCTGATGGCGTACCAGGCCGCTTTTGCGCAGGCTGGCGCGCTGCAACTGGTAGCTGATCTGCTGGCTCATGCGTTCGATCTGGGCTTGCAGCACCCAGGCCTGATCGCGATCCTCGGGACGCTGGGCCATGTCTTCACTGACGCCTTGCAACACCGCCAGCGGCGTTTTCAGGCTATGGGCCAGGTCGTCGAGGGAATCGCGGTAGCGACTGCGCTGCTCACGTTCGCTGTGCAGCAAACGGTTGAGGGAACCGGTCAGGCGCAGCAATTCCCGGGGATGTTCCTCACTGAGGCTTTCGCGGGTGCCACCTTCGATCTGGTCCAGTTCCTGGCTCAAGCGCCGCAATGCCTGCAAGCCCCAGGTCAGACCAATCCACAGCAACGCCAGCAGCACCAGCAGTGCCGCGCCAAACCCCAGATAGAGATTTTCCCGCAGGCCTTCGAGGGTCAGTTCGTACTCGCGAACCGGCTGCAACGCCACGATGCTGAAGGCTGCACTTTTGCCCCCGAGCAATTTGACCTCGACGTCGTAGACGAAGAACTCCTGGCCATTGGCTTCGCGGATCCGCGCAAACTCGCTGCCACGTCCGTCGTAGCGTGGCTTGTAGTTGATGCGTTCTTCCTGGGTCGCCTTCGAACGCCAGACCAGATGCCCTTCACGGTCATAGATGTAGCCGAGCAATCGACTGTCGGTGAGGTTGAAGCGCTCGTCGGGCAGTTGCGCCGGCATCTGCAGGCTGTTGTTCTCCACCCGGGCGGCCGAGATCAGCGTGGTCACGTCGGATGCCAGGCGCTGCTCGATGGAGTCCTGCAGCGCCAAGCTGAAGGCGCCTTGCATCGCCGGCAGCAACGCCAGCATGAACAACACCGCCAACAGCGTGGCGGCGAGCATCAAGCGTATGCGCAGCGAACGGATCAAGTGCAACGCTCGTTGAACAGATAACCCAGGCCACGCACGGTGTCGATCGGCTTGAACCCGCCCGGCCCCTCCAGTTTGCGGCGCAGACGGCCGACCAGCACCTCGATCACATTCGGATCACGCTCGTCGTCATCCGGATAGAGCTGCTCCATCAAGCGATCCTTGGGCACCACTTGCTGATGATGGCGCATCAGGTATTCGAGAATGCGGTACTCATACGCGGTCAATGCCAATGGCTGATCGTCGAGGGAAGCTTGCTTGCGGTTCAGGTCCAGCAGTAAGGGGCCAGCGACGATGGTCGACTGGGTGAAACCGCTGGAGCGCCTCAGCAAGGCATTCAGGCGGGCCTCCAGTTCTTCGAACTGAAACGGCTTGACCAGGTAATCATCGGCGCCGGCGGCCAGGCCTTCGACCTTGTCCTGCCAGTTGCCGCGCGCGGTGAGGATCAGGATCGGGAAGCTCTTGCCACTTGAGCGCAACTGGCGGATCAGGTCGAGCCCGCTCATGCCCGGCAGACCGAGGTCGATCACCGCCAGGTCAAAGTTGAACTGCGCGGTCTGGTACAGCGCCTCCTCGGCGTTGGCCACGGACTCGACCACATGGCCGCTCTCCGTCAGGCGGGTTTGCAGGTGATGACGCAGCAGCGCTTCATCTTCGACGACCAGCAATTTCATATTGCTCTCCCGGGCAAATCAACATCTCCAGAGGCGCAACGTCGCACCTCAATAGCTAACATGGCAACGCCGGATCAGTCATTCGGACTGATCCGGCGCAGGCCGTTCATGGAACGCTTGTCAGAAAGCGTAGTTGGCGGACAGGTAAGTCTGGGCGCTGCTGGTCAGGTCCAGCGAACCCTGTTTGCTGCCGCCGCGCTCACTCATCTCGGTGCTGGCGTTGCTGCGCAGGTAACGGTAACCCAGTTCAACCGAGGTGTTCTGCGAAACCTGTTGCAGCACACCCACCTGGCCACCGATTGCGTAGCCGATATCGCTGTCGCGGCTGAAGCCTGGAGACTCCTGAGTCATTTTTGTCAGGCCGGCCGTCGCGCCACCGAACAGCCTGGTGGTGCCGCTTACCGGGTAGAACAGATCGTAGCTGCCCAGAAGGTTTTCCTGACGCAGCTTAATGCCGTTGTGGGTGCCCGACACATTGTCGTAAGTGGCGTAGTAGCGGCCCTTGGTGTTTTGCTGGCCCAGACGAACACCCCAGGTGGTGTCCTTGCCGATTACGCCATCGGCGTTCGGGTGATTGAGGTTGTCGTTCAGGGCGTGGGATTTTTTGACCTTGTCGCTGGTCTGTCCAAGAGTAAGGCTGGCGAAGTTGTCGTCGGATGCGAAAGCTGCGGTGCTTGCGCCCAGAACCGTGAATGCCAGAAGCAGTTTTTTGAATCCAGTCATTGGGGAGTTTCCTCATGTGCCGTTTGTTTTTTGGGTACGGGGCAAGGTTACGCACCGCGCCCTGAACTCCCCCTGAACGCACTCTGAACCTGGGCTGAACCGCCCTCATCCGAATGTTTCGACACGTTTCAACAGGAGATCCGCCCCTGCAAAGGACAAGTCCGGCGCCGACTACCAATTCGTCAGAAGCTTTGCACTACCCAGCCTCAAGCCAACCCGGCAAAATGCCTGATATGAATCCAACCCCCGCCCTGCCCACCTGCTGCACACCCCTCGATGACCATTGGCCGCTGCCGTTTGTGCTGCCCGATACGGTCCTGCTGAGTACTCACTTCGATAGCGCCCGACTGGCCAGCGATGACTTTCAGCGCAGCGCTGTAGAAGTGCCGGCGAGCATCCAGCGCTCGGTGGCCAAACGGCAGGCGGAGTTTCTCGCCGGGCGAGTGTGCGCCCGGGCCGCGCTACAGCGACTGGAAGGCTTGAGTTTCATTCCGGCCATCGGCGAAGACCGGGCACCGGTCTGGCCTGGTCATATCACGGGCTCGATCACCCACAGCACTGGCCGGGCCGCGGCGATCGTGGCGAACAAAAGCCATTGGCGCGGCCTGGGCATGGACCTGGAAAACCTGCTCAATGCCGAACGGGCCGAACGCCTGGCCGGGGAAATCCTCAATCCGCCGGAGCTACAGCGCATGGCGGCGGGCGATCACGATCAACGGGCGTTGCTGGTCACCCTGACGTTCTCGGTCAAGGAAAGCCTGTTCAAGGCGCTATATCCGATCGTTCAGCAACGCTTTTATTTCGAACACGCCGAAGTGCTGGAGTGGCGTGAATCGGGCGAGGTGCGGTTGCGATTGCTCACGGACTTGTCCAGCGAATGGCGCAATGGCACCGAACTGGATGCGCAGTTCGGGGTCAAGGATGGGCAGCTGTTGAGTCTGGTCAGCATCAGGGCCTGAGGTTTATTGGCGCCTGTTCGGGCCCCATCGCGAGCAAGCTCGCTCCCACACTGGATCTATGTCACGCCACAAATCCTTGTGGGAGCGAGCTTGGTCCGGGCGGCGATCCGACGATGGGGCCGCAACAGACAACACAAGGCTCAACGCTTCTCCTGATTACGCGGCCAGCTCAGGCTGAAGCACGCCCCGCCCAGGCTCTTGCTCTTGCCGATCAACGCGCGCCCGTCATGCCAATGGATGATCCGTCGCACAATGGACAGGCCTAACCCATGGCCTCCAGACGCGCGGGTGCGGCTGTCGTCGAGACGCAGGAACGGCGTAAAGATCTTCTCCCACGCCGACTCCGGCACGCCCGGCCCGTCATCCTCGATATCTACCCGGCATCGCTGCTGCCCCACTTGATAGCTGATGGTCACCCGTGATTGCGCGTGGCGCATGGCATTAGTCACCAGGTTCTGGATCGCCCGATGCAAGTAGCGCGGTTCGGCCTCGACCCAGGCGTCGTCGTTGTCGGCGGCCGACAGGCATAACCCGCGTTGCACCGTGACGTCCGCGCGCAACGGCGCCAGTTCTTCGATCACCTGGTCGACCAAGGCATCCAGATCGATCCGCTGAAAGTTCAGCGCCGGCGAGCCCTGTTCCAACCGCGCGTAGGTCAGCATCTCGTCCACCAGCCGGTCGAGGTCCTCGATGTCGTGGTCCATGCCCTGGCAGTATTTTTCCAGGGCTTGCGGCGTGCTGGCCGAGCCGATCATTTCCAGGCCAAAGCGCAGGCGTGCCACCGGCGTACGCAATTCGTGGGACACCGCGCGCACCAGTTCACGCTGGATCGCCAGCAACTGCTGCAGGTGTTCGGCCATGCCGTTGAACGCCGAGGCCAGCCGCCCCACCGAATCCGCACCGCGAGCAGGTACGCGGGTTTCCAGGCTGCCCTTGGCAATGCGCGTGGCGGCGGCCTCCAGGCCACGCAAGCGTCGCTCGAGCTGGCGCACAAGCAGATAGACGATCAAACCGATCAGCGTCAGGCCCAGCGCGGCGATCAGCACCAGCCACTCCGGCGGATAAGGATTCATCTGATACAGCGGGCCGATTTCCAGGACCCACGGCGTGCCGACCATGCCGGCAAACACCCGGATCGAATCGCCCCCCTTGCCCAGCGCCATCACCGTGTCACCCTCGGATACCCGGCGGCTCTGGTCTTCGTCCATGTCCGCCTGGTCAACCGTGACCAGGCGCAAGTCGAAGCCGAAGCCCTTGCTTTCCTTCAATTGCGCCAGGCGCAAGGGCTGGTCGGCGACCGGGGTGCGCACCAGTTCATCGGTCAACAGGTAGATGGTCGCCCGGGCCAGTTGTTCGCTGATCTGCTGCACCTCCCCGGTGAGCATCAACTGTTCCTTGTCGCTGACCAGCTTGTAGACCTTCGCCGCGTGCGGCCCGGTCTGCTCCACCAATGCCTGGCCGCGCAACACACGGGTGCGCTGGGTCAGGTCGAGGTCGGTCTCGGCAAAGGTTTTCAGCGCCAGCGGAATCCCCAGCAGCCGCTCCCACACCAGCAAGGCCCGGTGGCGCTCGGTCTGGTTCATCGGTTGCAGGTTGTCGGCCATCAGCGAGAACGTGCCGTGGGCCAGGCGCTCGCGGTATTGCTCGCTGCGCACCTCATTGAGCAGGTGCAATGCCAGCACACCGAGCACCGCCACCAGAATCAGCGCGGCGCACATGCCGCCATAGATACGCAGGAAGATCGAGTTCACAGGGACGGATCTACGCAAGCCTCGGGAACGAACAGATAGCCCTTGCTGCGCACGGTCTTTATCAGCCGTGGATGCTCCGGGTCATCGCCGATCTTCGGGCGGATGCGCGAGATGCGCACATCAATGGAGCGGTCCTGACCGTCATAGCCGATGCCCCGCAGCGCGGTGAAGATCTCTTCCCTGGAGAGAATGCGCCCGGCATTGGCCACCAATAGCCAGAGCAGGTCGAATTCGGCGCTGGTCAACTCGATGCCGTTGCCCTGCAACCAGGCTTCGCGCAAGGCGTTGTCGACGATCAGCGGACCGAACTGTAGACGCCGCTGTTTTTCCGGGGCGACCTCGGGCGTTTCACTACGGCGCAGCAGCGCCTGGATGCGCGCCAGCAACAGGCGCGGGCGTACCGGTTTGCAGACGTAGTCGTCAGCCCCCAGGTCCAGGCCGAGAATCTGGTCGGTATCATCGGTGCGGGCGGTGAGCATCAGGATCGGGCCGTCATAGCGGGCGCGGACCTTGCGGCAAATGCTCAGGCCATCTTCACCGGGGAGCATCAGGTCGAGGATCACCAGGTCCGGTTGTTCCTTGATGATGCGATTCGCCGCGAGCGCACCATTGCCTTCGATCAATACACGCAGGCCATTGGCTTCCAGGTAATCGCGGGTCAGTTCGGCCAGTCGCTGGTCGTCCTCCACAATCAATACCTGCCAGGCTTCTTGCTCCACGGGTGACCTCTGCTTGCCAAAAACACTAATAAGGAAGGATCCGCCCGTCTTTTTGTAATGATTCGGGGGGATAAATATGTATACACGCTGGGCCGATTGTATAAACGCCACCCGTCGAGAACACAAGCGGGTAAATGCGTTCGGACAACAGGGTTTTTTGTGGTAGGGTTCGCGCCCTTAAAAATCTGACCTGGCGTTTTCACCCGTTGAAATTCGCTGAAAAAAGCTTCGATCCAGCAAGGTCGCGGCCTACACGCCGATTCCCTCTTTCACACACAATTTACGCACAGGTTTATCCACAAGCAGTATGTTGCACCCCCCCATAAAACGCATTATCTTGTACCCCGGCGCAAAAAAAACCCTACATGTAGGGTTTTGACTAAAAAGCCCAACCACATTTCAGACCAGAAACTCAAGCGCTTTATTGCCTGTTTATGGTTGAACCAAGCGTGAACTTACAAGCCCAAACCGCACTGGCGGATGGCACCGTTTTTTCAGGCCAGAGCGGCCAAAACGGTACGGGTGTTGCAGTCATGACTGACACCCCCGAAAGGAATCCGGTTTCGAGCCCAGGCTCGTAGCCAAAGACTTCGGCAAGGACGGCCTCATTAGCCTTTTTCCTACTGTCCCGAAGTTGTTATGCCCGGCTCTCGCCGGTTGTAGTGCTTCAGGACGGAACGGTGGGCACCGTGATGGTGCCCAAACAAACATAGAGAATGTGGAGACACCCCCCCATGCAAACCGACACAACTCGCGAGAACCCGCAGGGCACCTTGCCGCAGGCCGCCGATTCGAATTCGGATCTGTCCGCCACCGCGCCAGGTCAGCTGCGTGTGATCAAGCGTAACGGCACTGTCGTTCCCTACACCGATGACAAGATCACCGTCGCCATCACCAAAGCGTTCCTCGCAGTTGAAGGCGGCACCGCTGCTGCCTCGTCGCGAATCCACGACACCGTTGCCCGCCTGACCGAACAGGTCACCGCGACCTTCAAGCGTCGCATGCCATCGGGCGGCACTATCCACATCGAAGAAATCCAGGACCAGGTCGAACTGGCCCTGATGCGTGCCGGCGAACAGAAAGTGGCTCGCGACTACGTGATCTACCGTGACGGTCGTTCGAAAGAACGTGCTGCCCACGCACCGGCCGAAGAAGCGGTCAACGCTCACCCGTCGATCCGCATCACCCGTGCCGACGGCAGCCTGGCGCCGCTGGACATGGGTCGCCTGAACACCATCGTCACCGAAGCGTGCGAAGGCCTGGAAGAAGTCGACGGCGACCTGATCCAGCGCGAAACCCTGAAGAACCTGTACGACGGCGTGGCCCTGAACGACGTCAACACCGCCCTGGTAATGACTGCCCGTACCCTGGTTGAACGCGAGCCGAACTACTCGTTCGTGACCGCGCGCCTGCTGATGGACACCTTGCGCGGCGAAGGCCTGGGCTTCCTCGGTGTGGCCGAGAGCGCCACTCACCACGAGATGGCCGACCTGTACGCCAAAGCGCTGCCGGCCTACATCTCCAAAGGTATCGAGTTCGAACTGCTGAACCCTGTGCTGGCCTCCTTCGACCTGGAAAAACTGGGCAAGGCGATCAACCACGAGCGCGACCAGCAATTCACCTACCTGGGCCTGCAAACCCTGTACGACCGTTACTTCATCCACAAGGATGGCGTGCGTTTCGAACTGCCGCAGATCTTCTTCATGCGCGTGGCCATGGGCCTGGCGATCGAAGAGAAGCAAAAAGAAGACCGCGCGATCGAGTTCTACAACCTGCTGTCGTCCTTCGACTACATGGCTTCGACCCCGACCCTGTTCAACGCCGGTACCCTGCGTCCACAGCTGTCGAGCTGCTACCTGACCACCGTGCCGGATGACCTGTCGGGCATCTACCATGCGATCCACGACAACGCCATGCTGTCGAAATTCGCTGGCGGCCTGGGCAACGACTGGACACCGGTTCGTGCGCTGGGTTCGTACATCAAGGGCACCAACGGCAAGTCCCAGGGCGTCGTGCCGTTCCTGAAAGTCGTCAACGACACCGCCGTTGCCGTTAACCAGGGTGGCAAGCGCAAAGGCGCTGTGTGTGCCTACCTGGAAACCTGGCACATGGACATCGAAGAGTTCATCGAACTGCGCAAGAACACCGGTGATGACCGTCGTCGTACCCACGACATGAACACCGCCAACTGGATCCCTGACCTGTTCATGAAGCGTGTCTTCGACGACGGCAAGTGGACCCTGTTCTCGCCATCCGAAGTACCGGACCTGCACGACCTGACCGGTAAAGCCTTCGAAGAGCGCTACGAGTACTACGAAGCCCTCACCGAGTACCCAGGCAAGGTCAAGCTGTTCAAGACCATCCAGGCCAAAGACCTGTGGCGCAAGATGCTGTCCATGCTGTTCGAAACCGGCCACCCATGGCTGACCTTCAAGGACCCGTGCAACCTGCGCAGCCCGCAGCAGCACGTGGGCGTGGTCCACAGCTCGAACCTGTGCACCGAGATCACCTTGAACACCAACAAGGACGAGATCGCCGTTTGCAACCTGGGCTCGATCAACCTGCCGAACCACATCGTCGACGGCAAGCTGGACACCGCCAAGCTGCAACGCACCGTGAACACCGCCGTGCGCATGCTCGATAACGTGATCGACATCAACTACTACTCGGTGCCGCAAGCGAAGAACTCCAACTTCAAGCACCGTCCGGTCGGCCTGGGCATCATGGGCTTCCAGGACGCTTTGTACCTGCAGCACATCCCTTACGGTTCCGACGCTGCCGTCGAGTTCGCCGACAAGTCGATGGAAGCGGTCAGCTACTACGCGATCCAGGCTTCCTGCGACCTGGCTGACGAGCGCGGCGCCTACGAGACGTTCCAGGGTTCGCTGTGGTCCAAAGGCATCCTGCCGCTGGATTCGCAACAGATCCTGATCGAGGCCCGTGGCCAGAAGTACATCGATGTCGACCTGAACGAATCCCTGGACTGGGCACCGGTTCGCGCCCGTGTACAGAAAGGCATTCGTAACTCCAACATCATGGCCATTGCACCGACCGCGACCATCGCCAACATCACCGGCGTCTCGCAGTCGATCGAACCGACCTACCAGAACCTGTATGTGAAATCGAACCTGTCGGGCGAATTCACCGTGATCAACCCGTACCTGGTTCGCGACCTGAAAGCTCGCGGCCTGTGGGACTCGGTCATGATCAACGACCTGAAGTACTACGACGGTTCGGTGCAGCAGATCGAGCGCATCCCGCAAGAACTCAAAGAGCTCTACGCGACTGCCTTCGAAGTGGACACCAAGTGGATCGTTGACGCCGCCAGCCGTCGTCAGAAGTGGATCGACCAGGCTCAGTCGCTGAACCTTTACATCGCCGGCGCATCGGGCAAGAAGCTGGACGTGACCTACCGCATGGCTTGGTACCGTGGCCTGAAAACCACTTACTACCTCCGTGCCCTGGCCGCGACCAGCACCGAGAAGTCGACCATCAACACCGGCAAGCTGAACGCTGTTTCCAGCGGCGGCAACCACGGTGACGACTCGGTCCTGGCGGCTCCTGCAGGTCCCGCTCCAGTGCCAAAGGCTTGCGCCATCGACGAGCCGGATTGCGAAGCTTGCCAATAAGCTGAGCCGGTGAGCGCCGCAAGGCGCTTACTCGAAACCCCCGATCAGCCTCTGGCGGGTCGGGGGTTTTCTTTTGCCTCGAGGAAATGGGTGGCTGATCTGACGCTTTCGTCGGAACGCCGCCCGGAGCAAGCCCGCTCCCACAGGGAACCGAGTCTTTCCAGATAAACACGATCAACTGTGGGAGCGGGCTTGCCCGCGAAGAGGCCATCACATCCAGCATAAAACCTCAGGCCACAAAAAAGCCCCTCTTTCGAGGGGCTCCTTGCACAGCTCAATCCAGCATCAAGTCATCTGAATGATGGTCTGCATGATGGTGCTCTGGGTGGAGATGGTCTTGGCGTTCGCCTGGTAGTTGCTCTGTGCCTTGATCAGGTCGACCAGTTCGTTGGTCAGGTTGACGTTGGACTCTTCCAGGGAGTTGGAAACGATCGAACCCAGGGTACCGGTCTCCGGCGCATCGTAGCCCGGAATGCCCGACGCGTAGGTTTCTTTCCAGCTGGTGCCGCCTACCGGCTGCAGGCCTTGCTCATTGGTGAAGCTGGCCAGGGAAATCTGGCCGATCGGCTTGGTCTGGTTGTTGCTGAAGTTGGCCAGCAGCACACCACTGCCATCAATGGTCAAGTTGGTGATCTGGCCCGTGGCGTAACCGTTCTGCGCCGGAATCGAACGCGCGGTGTCGGCGTTGAACTGGGTGGTGTTGGCCATGGCGATAGTCAGACCTGCAGGATCGGCTGCGGCACCGTTGGCTGTCCAGACGCCATTGGTGACACTGCCCGGGGTCCAGTTGGTGATTTTCAGGTCACTGCTGATCACCGAAGTCGGTGGCGTGGTTGGCGGCGTCACTGGCGTGCTGACCGAGCTCAGTTTACCGGTGGAGTCGAACGACATGGTCGAAGCGATTGGATCAGTGACGGTTGGATCACTGCCATCGGGATTGCGGCCATCGATCAGGGTGTAGGTGTCCCAGGTGTTCGCGCCAGTCTTGACCATGTATTGATCCATGGTGTGCTGGTTACCCTGCGTATCGTAGATCGGAGTACTGAACGACTTGGTAAAGGTCTCGGTCTTGGACGGGTCGAACTTGTTCGCCGCAACCGTCTGGTCGATCACCGCCGAGGTGGAGTTCAGGTTGATCGTCGACGACACGGTGCTGGTGGACTTCGGCGCCAGGTTGGAGGTGTCGATCCGCAGGTCGGTCAGCACGCCATTGACGATCTTGCCGTTGGAGTCCACGCCGTAACCTTGCAGACGGGCAGTGCCGTCGCTGTTGGTGACGTAGCCTTCCTTGTCGGTCTTGAACGTACCGGCACGGCTGTAGGTCAACGAACCGTTGTTGCTCAGTACGAAGAAACCGTTGCCCTGGATACCCATGTCGAGCACGTTGCCGGTGTTGCTCACGTCACCCTGGCCGAACTGCTGGGAAACGTTAGCCAGGCGCACGCCGTTGCCGACGGTCTTGCTGCCGGTGCCCAGGCGGGTCGCCGAGTACACGTCTTCGAATTCTGCACGGGACGATTTGAAACCGGTGGTCGCGACGTTGGCGATGTTGTTGCCGGTCACGTCCAGTTGTTTGTTGGCTGCATAGAGACCGCTAAGGCCGATATTAAAAGACATCATCCACTCCTTTATGCCGTGTTAGTCGGCTCTACATACCAATGGTTTGTACTTTGGACAGGGCAATGCTGCCCAACCCGGCCAGATTGAGCATCAACTCACCACCGGTCTGGCTGATGGTCACACTGTTGACGGTCGCCGGCAGATTAGTGATCAACGCGACGGACTTGCCATCGATGGTGGTCGTGGCACCGAAGGTGTAGGTGCCAGCGGCTACCGTCTCACCCGCATCGTTCTTGCCATCCCAGATGAAGCTGGCGTTGCCGGCCTTCTGCGAACCGAGGTCGATGGTGCGCACGGTCTTGCCGGCCGAGTCGGTGATCTTCAGGGTGGCGGACGCCACTGAAGACGGCACGACTACCGTGCCGCTGAGGCTCTTGGTGGTATCGACCACGGCCTTGTCGCCCGGAGCGATGACCGAACGGCCCACCAGCGACGACGCCTGCAAGGCCTGGGACGAGTTGTAGTTGCTGGCCAGGCCGGTCACCGTATCGTTGAGCGTGGTGATGCCTTCCAGGCTGCTGAATTGCGCCAACTGAGCGACGAACTCGCCGTTGTCCTGGGGTTCCAGCGGGTTCTGGTTTTTCAACTGCGTAACCAGCAACTGCAGGAACGCATCCTTGCCCAGGGCCTTGCTGCCCGTGGCGCTGCCGGTGGCCGACGCGAGGCCGTCAGTCGTGGTGGTGGTCTTGATCGAAGAGTTGGCCAGGATGTCGTTGAGGCTCAAACCACTGGTGGAATCGGTAACACTCATCTGAGTCGCCCCTTATCACTGACCGAGGGTCAGGACCTTCTGCATCATGGTTTTGGCGGTGTTCATCATTTCGGCGTTGGTCTGGAACGAACGGCTCGCGGAAATCATGTCGGCCATTTCCTCCACCACGTTGACGTTCGGGTAGTAGACGTAACCCTTGGCATCGGCCGCCGGATGATTCGGCTCGTAGCGCGCCTCGAGGTTGCTCTGGTCTTCAACTACACCCAGCACCTGAACACCCTGACCGGCGGCGTCCTGGCTCTGGAACAACGAATCGCTGCCGCCGCTCTGCCCGCCCTGGAACATGGTGGCGAATACCGGGTGACGCGCACGGTAGGTCTGGTCGATGCTCGACGAGACGGTCTCGGCGTTGGCAATGTTCGAAGCGACGGTGTTCAAACGCGTGGTCTGCGCACTCATGCCGCTACCGGCAATGTTGAAAACACTGGATAGAGACATGGCTTACTCTCCGCGCAGGGCTGACACCAGCCCTTTGAATTTGCTGTTGAGCAGGGTGAAGCTGGCCTGGAAACCGATCGCGTTTTCCGCGTAGTTCGACTGTTCCAGCTGGGCGTCCACGGTGTTCTGGTCGATCGACGGTTGCATCGGCGTGCGATACAGCAACGACTCGTCGCCATTGCCCAGGCCCTCAGCTTCGATATGACGGTTGTTGGTCATGTTCAAGGCGAAGGTGCCGCCTTTGGTTTTCTCGTTCTGCTCGGCGAGCACTTTCGAGAAGTCCAGATCCCGAGCCTTGTAGTTCGGGGTATCGGCGTTGGTGATGTTGTTGGCCAGGACTTCGGCACGCTGGGCGCGGAAGCCCAGGGCTTGTTCGTGGATACCGAGCGCTTTATCGAAGCTGATGCTCATGTCGGGAAACCTTCGGGTGACCTGATTTTTCGTAGGATCAACTTAGCAAGCCCCATGCCAATTCAAAAAAACCCGGAAACCGGGGCTTTGCCGGCCATGGCAACGCGGCAATGCCAGAAAAGCGGCAACGGTTTTCCGCCGGATGCCGCTTTTCTGCCGCTTGTCCTACGCACACTCCCCCCCTGTAGGAGCTGCCGAAGGCTGCGATCTTTTGATTTTGCTTTTCAAGATCAAGATCAAGATCAAAAGATCGCAGCCTGCGACAGCTCCTACGTGATGCAAAAGCGCCGCGCATAAAAAAGGAGTCCCGGAGGACTCCCATTTTTATGCGCGGCGCTTTTGCATCACTTCGCCTGGTAAATGATCCCCGGGCTGCACTGGACCATCTGGTAATGATCCGGCAAACCGTTCAGCGCTTCGGAAGCACCGAGGAACAGGTAACCGCCCGGCTTCAACGTGCTGTGGATGCGCAACAGGATGTCCTTCTTCACCTCGGCGGAAAAGTAGATCAGTACGTTGCGGCAGAACACGATGTCGAACTTGCCGAGGCTCGCGTAGCTGTCCAGCAGGTTGAATGAACGGAACTCCACACGGCTTTTGATCGGTGCCTTGATCGCCCAGCGCCCCGGCCCTTTCGGGTCAAAATAACGCTGCAGGCGCTCGGGCGAAAGACCGCGGCCGATGGCCAGGCTATCGTACTCGCCGGTCTTGCAGTTGTTCAGCATGGTACCGGACAGGTCGGTGGCAACAATCTGCACGCCCATCCGCAACTGGCCCATGTTGACCCGCTCGAATTCGTCGATGGACATCGACAGCGAATACGGCTCCTGGCCCGACGAGCACGCCGCCGACCAGATGCGCAGGCGCTGGCCGGGACTGGCCTTGATCGCTTCGGGCAGTACCTTGTTCTTCAAGACTTCAAACGGGTAGGTGTCACGAAACCACAGGGTTTCGTTGGTGGTCATGGCGTCCACCACCTGCTCGCGCAAACCGCTGCGCGGCTGGGTCTGCATGCGCTGAACCAGTTCGCCCAAAGACTTGATGCCTTGCTGTTCCATCAGTTTGTTGAGACGGCTGGAGACCAGGTACTGCTTGTTTTCACCGAGCAAAATGCCACAGGCTTTTTCCAGGAATACCCGGAACTGTTCGAAATCCAAATTACCCGTAGACAATGATGCCGCCTCTTAAATCGTGTTGACTGCCAGGGGCACGGGCCTCTAGCTGATATCTGCTGCCTTGATCCGGTCGACTACCCGGGATGCCAGGTCATCAGGACGGAATTTGGCCAGGAAGTCATCGGCACCGACCTTCTTGACCATCGCCTGATTGAATACCCCCGACAACGAAGTATGCAGGATGATATGAAGCTTTTGCATGCGCGGGTCGTTGCGGATTTCCGCCGTCAGCGTGTACCCGTCCATCTCCGGCATCTCGATGTCGGAGATCATCATCAGGAACTCTTCTTCCGGCTTCTTGCCCTCGTCGACCAGTTTGCGCAGGTAGTCCAGCGCTTGCCGACCGTCGTTCAACGCCACCACTTCGACGCCGACCGTTTGCAGGCAACGCGTGACCTGCTTGCGCGCCACCGACGAGTCGTCGACCGTCAGCACGCGCAACGAAAGCGCCTTGTGCTGGGTTTCGACATCCACCACACCAACGGAAATCGCTTCCGGCGTCGGAGCCACTTCCGCCAGCACCTTTTCGACGTCGATGATTTCGACCAACTGATTGTCGACCCGCGTCACCGCCGTCAGGTAGTGATCGCGCCCGGTGCCCTTGGGCGGCGGATGGATCTCCTCCCAGTTCATGTTGACGATGCGCTCCACCGAACGGACCAGGAACCCCTGGGTCTTGGTGTTGTACTCCGTGATGATCACGAAGGGGTTGTTCTTGTCCTTCAACGCGCCGGAGCCGGTCGCCATCGCCAGATCAAGGATCGGAATGGTCGCCCCCCGGATGTTCGCCACGCCGCACACGACAGGACTGGATTTGGGCATCAGCGTCAGTTTGGGGCATTGCAGCACCTCCCTAACCTTGAACACGTTGATCCCGTACAGTTGCTGGCCGTCGAGACGGAACAACAACAGCTCAAGGCGATTCTGCCCCACCAGTTGCGTGCGCTGGTTTACCGAATCCATTACACCAGCCATGCCCAGACTCCTACACCAACGCCAAGTGTTGTTGCGACGCGCCTTCATCACTAAACGGCACGGCGCTTGCTTTTTTAATCGTTATGAACACAGAACCGACATTTTTTCGACGCCTGACCGCACCCTACCGCAAATTACTCGGCGTGCTGGCGGCTGTTTGCCTGTTCAACGCTGGCAGCCCTGCCCTTGCTGACGCGGTTACCTTGCCTGACATGCTTATCGGCGTCACTCAGGGCTTTCTTGAATTCACCGTAGAAGACTATCTGGCTACCAGTCAAACGGAAGGTCGCTACGAGATCCAGGTCAACCCGCTCGATCCGCGCATGCACATGCCCATGTGCGACAAGGAATTGACAGCAACGCTCGAGAGTCCCAAGCCGCTGGGACGGGTCACGGTCAAGGTTCGCTGCGAGGGTACTTCCCCCTGGACAGTGTTCGTACCCGCTCAAGTCCGCCTGTTTCGCGAGGTCGTGACCAGCGCCCGGCCACTGCGCCGCGCCGCCATTGTCGAACCTGGAGACGTGATCCTGCGCGAGCGCGATATCAGCCTCATCAGCCAGGGCTACCTGACCTCCCTCGATCAGGCGATCGGCCAGCGACTGACCCGACCAATGGTCGCCGACCAGGTAATTACCCTGGTGAACATCGAGCAGGCCGAAGTCATTCGCAAGGGCGATCAAGTGGTGATAACCGCCCGCAGCGGCACCCTCAGCGTGCGCATGCCGGGCGAAGCGCTGTCAAACGGCAGCCTGAGCGAGCAAATCCGGGTGAAAAACCTCAACTCCCAACGAGTCATCAAGGCGCAGGTCATGGCACCGGGGCAGGTGGAAGTGTCCATGTAAGGCGCTCTGTTCATCTGAATGTGGCGCTTGCCGCGGCTGTTCCCTAGACTGTGCTCCATGCAGGGCAAGCGCTGACGCGCGCAAGGTTCATTGATAAATGAGCCTAAAGTTTTCCAGGGAATGGCCGAAACCATGGCAAGCGTCCAAATTCCCAGAGGTTTTTTTATCATGGTCATCGATTTCAGCCGTTTGAACAGCTCCTCGTCCCTGACGGGCAGTACACGTACCAGCGCCAGCAAGGAAAGCGCCGAAGCCGGCAAATCCGCGCCGCTGGAGTCCGCGGCCGAACAGGCCGGCACCGTCAAAAGCGGGGAATCGGTACATCTCAGCAATGAGGCTCAACAGTTGCAGAAGGTCACTGACAAGCTGCGCGATCAGCCTGCCGTCGACAACGCCCGCGTGGCCGAGTTGAAAGCAGCGATTGCCGATGGCAGCTATAAAGTCGACAGCAACCGTGTAGCCAGCAAACTGCTCAACTTCGAAGCCCAGCGCTAGGCCACCGCCGGCGCCAGGCTTTTGGACGCTTAAAACCCAAGGCCAGCCATGCACGACACTCATCTACTGCAACTGATCACCGACGACTTTGCCCCAGCGCAACACCTGCTGGAGTTACTGCAGACCGAATCCCTTGCATTGCATGGCCGCGACATGCCATTGCTCGAGAACATCCTGGCGCAGAAACAGGCGTTGATCGTTTTGCTCGAACAGCATGGCCGCAAGCGCAGTGAAATCCTCGCCAGCCTCAACCTGCCGACCAACCGCAGCGGCCTTGAGCAATTGGCCGGCCAGTCGAGCATTGGCGAGCAGTTGCTGGCGCAAAGTGACGTGCTGACCGATCTCCTGGCCCAGTGCCAGGCCATCAACGCCAACAACGGCCAGTCGATCCTCACTCAGCAGGCCGCTACGGCCACCCAGCTGAAAATCCTCACCGGCGGTGAAACCCCGGCGCTTTACGATGCCAGCGGAACATTCTCCAAGCTTGCCAAGCCGCGCCCGCTCAGTCAGGCATGAAGCGGTCAACGCCCTCGCTCTATCAAGACGCGCAACATACTGGCAAACTGCTAGTCTGCCGTAGTCAAATTTTGTCTGGAGATTGATTAACCGTGTCCAATGCCTTATCCGTGGATGATGCTCCGCAGCCACCCAAGGTGCTCTCCACGCCCTTGGAAATCTCCAGCAACCTGCGCCAGCTGCTCGAAAGCCATGACCCGCTGATCATCACGTTCCATGAGCGCAGCCAGCGCTTCCAGAGCTACCTGGTGGACCTGGACCGTGACAACAACATGATTGCCCTGGACGAAATGATTCCCCGTGATGGCGAGCGCTACCTGCTGGCGGGCGAGCCGTTCAGGGTCGAAGGCTTCCACGAAGGCGTACGCATTGCCTGGGAAAGCAACGGCCAGTTGAAAATCGACGAATCCGGTGGCAGCCGCTGCTACCGCGGCCCCCTGCCCCATGAAGTGGTGTACCACCAGCGCCGCAATGCGTTCCGCGCCGCGCTGAAGCTGGCACAACTGGTCAACGTCAACCTGGACGGCGAAAAGCTCAAGGCGCCGATCAGCGGCAAGCTGCTGGATATTTCCGCTACCGGCTGCAAACTGCGCTTCGACGGCGACATCACCGGCAGCCTGCAACTAGGTCAGGTCTACGACCGTTTCAACGCCGACCTGCCCTTCGGCAAGATGACCGCACCGGTCGAGTTGCGTTATCTGCACTTCGAAGAAAGGATTTCCACCACCTTCGCCGGCGTTCGCTTTCACAACATGAGCGGGCTGGTGCAGCGTCAGGTCGAACGCTTCGTCTACCAGTTGCAACGCGAAGCACGCCGCTTCGACAAAGACGACATGTGATAGAGCGCCAACAAGAAAACGGGCAGTCCCTTGCGGTGACTGCCCGTTTTTTTTGTGCCCCGGTATTAAGGCCTGGCTTCGGTAAAGCTTTGCTCGCGGCCGGAGTCAGGGTCTTCTGGCGGTTGATCGGATTCAGGTCCTGATTCGGCTGGCGGTTCCGGGTTCACCGGATTGCACATCTGGTCCTGCACCACCTGTTCATCGACCCGCGGATCAAGCGCAGCCACCAGCGGCGAACTGGACATACTGTCCGGCATTGCCACGTGGTGCAACGGTGCATCGTCCACCTGATGCAGGTTGGTCACGGCTTTCGGCCGGATCCGCCAGACCAGCACCAACGCAAAGAACGTGAAGAATGCATACAGGCTCTGGCTGCCGAACAGCTTCATCAGCACCCCGGCCGCCAGCGGCCCGATACTGGCACCGACACCGTAGGTCACCAGCAGCATCGCCGTCAGCGACACCCGGCGATCCCCCTCGACATGGTCATTGGAGAACGCCACCGCCAGCGGGTACAGGCAGAACTGCACCAGCGAGCACAGGAAGCCGACGGCGAACAACACCTCCAGCGGCACCTTGGGCAAGATCGCCAGCGGTAACGCCGCGACCGCCAGGAACATGGCAAAACAGCGGATCAGCAAGGCCCGGTCATAACGGTCGGATAACCAGCCCAGCGGCCACTGCACCAACAGCCCGGCAAAAATGCAGCTCCCCATGAACAGACCGACCTGCTCGGTGGTCAGCCCCTGTTGAGAGGCATACAACGGCGCCAGACCATAGAACGAACCGATGATCAGCCCTGCGCCCAATACCGTACTCAAGGACTGTGGCACACGCTTGATAAAGAAGCGCGGCTCCATCGGTGCCGGGTGCAAAGGTGCCGGGTGAATGCGCCGGGTCAGGGCCACGGGTACCAGGCACAGCGCGAAGCACAGGGCGACCAACATCAGCAATTCAAGCCCCAGCCCTGGGTGCATGACCAGAATCAACTGCCCCAGCACCAACCCCAGGTACGAAGCGATCATGTAGCCGCTGAAGACCATGCCGCGCTGATTGGCATCGGCCTGTTCATTGAGCCAGCTCTCGATCACCATGTACTGGCACATCATGCCGAGGCCGACGATCACCCGCAAAAACAGCCAGGCCGGCAACCAGTCCACCAGGCCATGGCCGAGCACCGCCGCGCCAACGATCCCGGCACACGCCGAATAGGCCCGGATATGCCCGACCCGGGCAATCAACCGGTGACCGATCTTGCCTCCCAGCACCAGGCCGAAATAGTTGGCAGCCATCAGCGCACCGACCCACAGACTGTCGACATGGTCGGCAGCCAGGCGCAACGCCAGGTAAGTACTCAACAGGCCCGAGCCGATCAACATCATCAGCGAGGCGAAATACAGCGCTCGAAAGGATTTCCAGATTTGGCGCATCGGCGTTCCGAGCGGCTCCTTGCAGTGAGAATCGGCTATCGCTAAACGATAGCCGGATGTCGACGGGACGTCAGGCCTGGGTTGCTAAAACACGCCTTTCCCAGGGAGTAATTTCATCATGGAAACTGGTCAGTTCCAGGGTCTTCGAAGCGATGTAGCCTTCGATGAATTCCGTGCCGAACAGTTCCTTGGCCAACTGGCTACGTTTCAGACGCTCAAGCGCCGCATGCAAGGTACACGGCAACGAAAGATTATCCGGCACGTCGAACTCACCCTGGATCGGCGCGCTCGGCTCCAATGCCTTCTCGATGCCATGCAACCCCGCCGCCAGGCTTGCGGCAATCGCCAGGTACGGGTTGGCATCGGCCCCCGGCAAGCGGTTCTCGACCCGACGGGCCACCGGCAAACTGGCCGGAATGCGCAAGCCCGCCGCCCGGTTGTCGTGGGACCAGCAGGCATTATTCGGTGAGGCGTAAGGATGGCACAAGCGCTGATAGGAGTTCACGTTCGGCGCAAACAACGCGGTGAAATCGGCCATGCACCTTTGCTGACCGGCAATGAAGTGGCGGAAAGTGGCCGTCTCCTGGCCCGCCTCGTCGCTGAACACATTACGTCCCGAATCGATCTCGACCACGCTCTGGTGGATATGCATCGAACTGCCCGGCGTATGCGCCAACGGCTTGGCCATGCACACCACGCTCAGGCCGTGCTTGAGGGCCACTTCCTTGAGCAAGTGCTTGAACAGGAATGTCTGGTCGGCCAGCAACAGCGGATCACCGTGCAGCAGATTGATCTCGAACTGGCTGACGCCCATTTCGTGCATGAAGGTATCGCGGGGCAACCCCAGGGCCGCCATGCACTCGTAGACTTCATTGAAGAACGGCCGCAAGCCGTTGTTGGAACTGACGCTGAACGCCGACTGACCGTCTTCGCGGCGACCGTCCAGCCCCAGTGGCGGTTGAAAAGCCAGGGTCGGATCGGTGTTGGGGGCGAAGACAAAAAATTCGAGCTCGGTCGCCACCACAGGCGCCAGGCCGCGAACCGCGTAACGGGCAATCACCGCCTTGAGCTGGCCACGGGTCGACAGATTGGAGCTGGTGGTGGTGCCCAGTTCATCCGCATCGCAAATGGCCAAGGCCCGCGGTGGATGGCTCCAGGGCAAGCGGTGGATTTGTGCAGGGTCCGGGATCAACGCGAGGTCGCCATCGTCGCTGCCGTAAAACCGCGCCGGCGGATATCCGCCCATGATGCATTGCAGCAGCACGCCCCGCGCCATCTGCAAACGTCGACCGTCGAGAAAACCCTCGGCGGTCATCACCTTGCCCCGTGGAACGCCATTCAAATCCGGCGTGACACATTCAACTTGATCAATGCCCGTCAATCGCTGCGCGAGTGAACTCAGGCCAACGGTCGTCATGACGCTATCCTTGTTATTGTGCGGGCCGCGAACGGCGACCGTACAAAATAGGCTCCACGTGTTCGGAATTTCAAGCAGCGTCGATAAATATGCTGCCGGTCAGGGCAGGTAAAGGCGAAACACCCCACCACCCAACGGCCCGCCATTGCTGATTTCGGTACGCCCACCCACACCGTTGCGTTGATGCAGCGCGGCAATTCGCCCGGCAAAGTACAGGCCCAGCCCGGTGCTGCCGGTGCTTTGATTGATCCCCTGCACGTAATCGGCCTGACGCTCGATCATCTGCGCCGGATACCCCTCGCCATCGTCATTGATGGTCAACATCAGTTGCCCGGCATCGTCGCTAACGCTGATCAGAACGGCATGCCGTGCAAAGCGAATGGCGTTGTTGATGCAGTTGGCCAATACCGACGCGATCAACTCACGGTCGAAGAAACCCAGAGGGCTCAGCGGGTCCACTTCATAGGTGGCCATGATGCCGCGGCTGGCGAACACCTCCTGATGACAGGCCAGTTGCGCTTCGATGAAGTCGTCCAGCTCATGGTAGGCCGGTTGCAATGGCATCTGGTTGACGCCGAGCTTGTACAGCCCCAACAACTGCACCAGCATGCCGTTGAGGTGGGCGAATTCGAAGTCCATCACGCCCTGCTCCGGCGCTTGCCGCGCCGACTCCGGCAATTGCCCAAGCCACTGGCTGTGAGCCTGCATCAGCATGGCCAGCGAGTTCTTCATGTCGTGCACGGTAGAGGCGATCACCGTGGAGAAATCCAGTGCCTGCTCGTTGTCGTTCATTGGCCAAGCGCCTTGCTTTTCAGCTTCTGGTAACGCGGATAACGCGCGTCGGTGTCGGGCATCAGGCCGACCATTTTCAGACAGGTCCGACACTCCTCCAGCTCCGCCGAAGGAACGCTGGTATCGGTGCCATGCAGCAATGACTGCGCCATGTTCAGGGCGATACTGATGTTCTTCGGTTGCATCGCCAGGGCCTTGCGGAATACCTGCCGGGCCTCCACCAGGTTGCCGGTCTTGTACACGCGCACGCCCTGACGGTTGAGTTCCGCGGCGGCGTTGCCGGAATTGAGGATGCTCGGGTCGTCGGTCTGCTTGGCGATGTCCTTCATGACCACCGGATCGTCGCCGTAGATTTCCACGCAGTTTTTCAGCATCGCGGTGCCGGCTTCGGTCTGCCCGAGCAGTTTCAGCTGCTTGGCCACCAGCAAGGCCGCTTCGGCGCTCATGAATTGCTCCATGCCATCCAGACGCAACAAGGCTTGTTCGGTGAGCTTGTCGGCCGTCTCTGCATCGTTGAGCAACAGGCTGGTGGCCTTCATCAGGCGCGCCCGGATTTGCAGGCCAGGATCGGAGGGGTTCTCCTTGGCCACGGCACTCAATGTGGTGTTGATTTCCAGGCGGGTCCGCGTGTCCAGGCCCCGTTCGCTGCCCTTGCTGATCAACGCATGGGCCAGGCCGAGGTTGCTTTCGGCATCCTTGAACCGTGACTGCGCGCCCTGGCTCACTGCCTGGCGATAGGCCTTGGCCGCCGTGTCGAAGTCCTCGTTGGTCATCGCCAGCTTGCCGAGCAACGCTTGCCGACGCACCGCCAGCGGCGACAGGCGAATCGCCTCTTCCAGGACGCGCTGCGCACCCTTGGTATCCCCTTCGGCGACCAGTACATCCGCCATGCCGTCATACAGCGACGGCATCATCGGGAAGACTTTCAGGGCCTTTTCATATATGCCCTTGGCCTGCCCGACCTGGCCACGCTTGAACAGCAACTTACCCAGCCCGGCAAACGCCCATGGCAACGGGCGGTCGGCAATGATGCTGTCGTAGAGACGCTCCAGCGCTTCGTTCTGATTCAGGTCGCGCAGGGCATCGGCGCGAAAGCGCAGGCACAGTGGCGAATAGCGGATGTCTTGTTTGCACAGGGCGATACAGGCGTTGAGCACCTCCATCGGCTTACCGCGGTCGAGGGCCTGAAGGATCGGCTTGAGCAGGGTCTTGCGTTGCTCCAGGCGCTCCAGGCGCTGGGCCAGGCTGGAACGGTTGAACGGCTTGGTCAGGTAGGCATCGGGCTCATGCTCCAGCGCACTGAGCACCATGGCCTGGCTGGTTTCGGCGGTGACCATGACGAACACCGATTCATGGCTGATCAGCTTTTCTTCCATCAGGTCTTCGAGCACCTGCTGGCCGTTCTTCTTGCCGTCACCCAGGTGAAAGTCCTGCAAGATGAAATCGTAGGCTTTCTGCGAGCACATTTTCAGCGCCTGCTCGCCGGTATCGGCAGTGTCCACTTCCTTGACGCCCAGTTCACGCAGCATCGACCTGACCGAACTGCGGAAGTCCGAGAAATCATCGACGATCAGAAAACGCTTTTGGTGATACGACAGCATCGAAGATTTCCAGGCAATTTAAGAAGAAGAACCCAAAGGCAAATACACGGACGGACTCAGCTTCGCAGCCCCTGTTTTGGCGCGCAGATGATAACTGGTAGCCCTTAGCCATCAACACACTTTCTCATCGCCAATCAGCATATGCATCGATCGAAAGAGACGAAGAGGCTCTTGACTGCCCATGTTATCGGCCAGCCATGGCATTCCCTTGAGAGTCTTCCCCAACGCTCAATCTGAATATGCGAAGGCGTTACTGAAAACGAGACCTCGTGCACAAAAAAAGGTGGCTAACCAGCCAGATATCGCCGACAAATTGACTAAGTCGATATTAGTGCTCCCAAGTTAACGCCACTCGTCGATTAATTGACGCTCATGATGTGGATCCGACCTTGGCCACTGGCCATCTATGGCAGGCCTAATACCTTGATTTTCGAGGGTTACTCCCCGTCTCGAGAACATCGGTCAGGCCTGTCCGCACCGGGACTGGATCGAGCACTGACGGATGGGTAGGTTGGAAGCGCTCCGAGCTGGCCTAGAATCAGTTGAGAGGCGGGAGGGAGCACATCATCATGTGTAAACCACTGATAATTATTCGTATTGATCTTCTCTCCCGGGCTTTGACTGCCTTCTGGAAACGTTCGCCCAACGTGCCAGTCCTGTTGATGGAAATGGTCCGGGGTCGATGGTTGCCAATGCCTGGGAGGGCTTCATCAAGGCCTCCCTGCGTTCAATTTCGTCCTTCAATCGCACCGCCCAAGTGGGCAAGTTTCTGCCTCGCAAAGTCCTGCGGGGGGAGGCCTTCACTGGTTTTTCAAGAGGGTCAGGAAGATCATGACTGACCAAAGAGAGTCAATTGGCGTGATGTTGATCGATTGTCGTCCCCTCGTACTCATGGGCCTTCACGATTTGATCAATGCCAGAAAACCCCGGATGGAAGTGACAGCGCAAGCCACCACTTATACCCAGGCGCTGGATCTTGCCGATCAGCTGCGGCCCGATGTGATTTTTTTCAGTTTCTTTCCGGATGCGCTGAATCCTCTGGATGTCGTCGCGGGACTCACCCGTAGCGCCGAAATGAAAGTGCTGCTGCTCAAGGGCCTGTACGAAGTCGTCCCCGTTGCCCAGGCGATAGAGGCTGGCGCTCGCGGCATCGTGCTGGCGGAAGACCCGACGGAATCGATTATCCAGGCCATCCTCAAGGTCCACCATAGCGACTTCGCAATGGATAGAGCCTGGGCTGGCGGCCTTTCCGGTTATGCCGCGACCGGGCAGATTCCCATAAAATGCAATCTGGAGCGGGCAAAACAGGCGCGGTTGACGCTGCGCGAGAGAGAACTGATTCGCGCCATCGTGGGCGAACCGTCCGCCAAATATGTGAGCATCGCCGGGCGCCTGGGGATCAGCGAGCACACCGTGCACAACCACCTCAGCAACATCTATCAAAAGCTTAATCTCATCAACCGCATCGACTTGCTGATGTATGCGCTGAAACACGGGCTCACCAACGAAGCACCGACCGAGTCCGCCTGGGTGGAACTGGAATGAGTTTCAAGTCGATACAAAACGGTCTGCCCCTCACTTTCAGGGAGTAGACCGTCACCGTTTTGCCGTCCTTGTCGGTATCCCGGGACAGAGTGCCCCGCAATACTGATGTCGTTTTCGTAAAATCTGCCACGTCCACCCGTACCTACCCGCCGCGCTTTTCAAGCCTTGTGCTGCTCGCCAGTTCACAGCGTAGCGATCATGGGGATCTCGTATCGGAACCGCAAAAAGAATGCGAGGGTGGTTTCCTGGGCCACCCTCGCATCCGTTCACACGCGCAAAGCCTCAGGCGCTGCCAAAAAAGATGTCGGTATTCTCAACATGGGCCCCGACCACGGTGATGGTCGTTGTTTGTCCGCCAGTCTCGGCAACCGTCACGACGCTATCTGCGCCGGCGTTGTTGATCGATTGGACAACGGCGTTCGGGTCGCCGTTGAGCACCAGCTTGTCTTGCACGCCTGAACCCGTATCGAAGCCGGTGACCTGGTACAGGTTGTCATTGACTGACAGGTCGATGTTGAACGCATCCTGCTTACCGATCGTGCCCGCCAGCGAGAAGTCGAAGGATGCGTTGGTCGGGTCGTTGGCGAACAAATTGGCGGCAAACGCACTGGTCGCCGAGTCCCCATCCTTGTCCGTCAGCGTTGCGCTGAACGCCAGCTGGACATCGCTGGCCAGACTCTCGCTCTGCTGAATGAACTGGATCACCGGGATCTTGACATCGCCCCGGCCCATCGTCAGCTGAACAGCGTCGATCAGTGACGTACCCTCCTTCTGGATGAGGAAGGACACCTGCCCGCCAGCCTCTGGCGTCAGGGTGTTCACCTCGACCTGGTTCGAAAACGTGCCATCGGCGTAGTAGATCCTGTAGTACAGATCTTCGGTCGCCGTGTTGTAACCCGCCACGGAGTTGTCGATGAAGACCTTCATGCCCGTCAGCAGGGTCTCTGGATTGATCACGAAACTTTCATCGGCGGCGCTGATGGCCGCCAGGTTATCGCCCTGGAAGACGTTGTTGCCGACGCCGATGCCGGACGTGCTGACGTTCATGGATGCAGGGTCGATGTACGACGGCAGGGGGTTGGTCTGTAGCGCGGCTTCGGTGGGGTCGGGGGCTCCGAGCCCGATGCCGCTCAGGATGTCCGCGGTCGAGGCCAG
>NZ_CATKPX010000032.1:0-59599 GCF_949767755.1 Pseudomonas sp. IT-P4
GGTTATTGGCTGGCGGAAAGTATCGCCGGTCAATCCTGGTCGCGCCTGGAAAAAGGCGAGCCCCGGCGCTTCGAGAAGGGCGAGATCATGCCGACCCTGAATGTTCAGCATCGTCTTAGCCGCTTCTTGCTCGCCGACCGAATGACCGTCAAAGAGGAAAACATCGAATGGATATTGTTCGGTGAAGCCTGAGTATTTACTGATCTATATATTGGCCGCGGCCTTGATCGGCTGTGACACTTCCTCAGCCAATCGACCGGAGACGGCCAGTGGTCAAGTGCATTGAATCGAGACAAACCCCGCCTGTCCGGCCGCTCGGCTGATAGCCATGAGGGGGCGCCATTGCGGTCTCAAATCTCAGGCAAAAAAAATCCCAGGCAGCTGATGGACGCCCGGGATTTAAAAATGCATAAACCGTGGTGGTGAACGCGGCGCGGATATTACGGAATATTTCGGCCTGTAACAAGATATTTTTATTCACTATCCGGTTACTAATCCTTCTAACCCCTTCAATATCCACATATTTTTTAAGGGCGACTACAAGAACCAACGATACTCCCGCACACTGATGTCATGCAGAAATGCCAGATGATCCTGGCGCTTGTTTTCGCAATAGACGTCCACGAACTCCGCCCCCAAGCCTTCGCGCAGCGATGCATGATTTTGCATGGACTGCACGGCTTCAAGCATTTCCAACGGAAAATCGATGCCACTGCCACGGTCTTCGTTGAGCGGTGCAATCGGCTCGCACTCCCCTTCCAGGCCTTGCTCCAGCCCCACCAGAATCGCCGCCAACGCCAGATAGGGGTTGGCATCGGCGCCCGCCAGGCGATGTTCGATGCGCAGGTTCTTGATGTCCGACTCCGGAATACGCAAGCAGGCATCGCGATCCTCGAAGCCCCAACTGGCGCGGGACGCGACGTTCACCGTGCCGCTCAAGCGGCGCATGGCGTTGTGGTTCGGGGCAAAGATCGGCATGCAGTGCGGCAACACATCCAGGCAACCGGCCACCGCATGGCGCAGCGCCCGCTGGCCGTTCGCCGCCAGCAGGTTGTTGCCGGCCTGGTCATACAGGCTGACATGCACGTGCATGCCGCTGCCGGGGTGCTGCAAGTAGGGTTTGGCCATGAAGCTGGCGCGGTAGTTGTGCTTGAGCGCCACGCCCCGGGTGCTGCGACAGAACAGGGCAGCCCAGTCGGCGGCGCGCAGGCCGTCATCGCAATGGCCGAAGTTGATTTCGAACTGGCCCGGGCCGAGTTCGGCGGTGATCACCGTGGCATCGACGCCTTGGGCTCGCGCGGTCTCGACCATTTCATCGAGCACCGGGGCGAAGCGCGACAGGCGTTCGATGTGCATGTTCGGCTGATCGTCGGCATCGCCACTCAGCTCATCACGGGGAAATTGCGGCAAGCCGTCCTTCAAGCGACTGTCGAACAGGTAGAACTCCAGTTCGAAGGCCACCACCGGGAAAATGCCCTTGCGCTTGAGCCGCTCCAGCACCCGCGCCAGCACTTCGCGGGGTTCGAATTCGATGGGTTTTTCGGTGCCGTCGGAGGTGATCAGCATCTGGCCCAAGGGCTGCTTTTCCCAGCTCACCAACTTCAAGGTGCCAGGCACCAAACGGCGCAGTGCATCCGGGTCACCATCGTTGAAGCAGTAATCGCCGATCTTGAACAGTCCGCCCTGGGTGCCGAGCAGCACGCAGTTCTGCGGCAGCTTCAGGGCACTGCCGGCAGCGACTTTTTCCAGCATCTCGATCGGGTAGCGCTTGCCGTAGAAATGCCCCGGAATGTCCAGGGATATCAGGTCGACGTAACGCACTTCGGGGTTGCAGTGGCGGAAGTTGCGAACCTCGGCCAGCAGTTCAGAGCACACAGCATCCATCGTTTTGGTCCTTGTTGTTATCAGGTGTAAACCCAAAGCACGCGGGTCAGTTGGTCGGACAGGTTGCCGTAGCGGCAGTGCGCATGGCTGGCCAGTTGAAAGCTGTCACCGGGATGCAGGGTCACCGGTTCGTTGTCGTCGAGCCACAGGGTCAGTTGCCCTTCCAGGACATAACCGCCCTGCTCCGAGCTGTCCTTCATGTGCCGGTCGCCGCTGCTGGCGCCGGGTTCGAGCTGGCTTTCGAGCATCGAAAAGGACGCGCGCATCTTTGGCGAAACGAGGATGTCGGTGATGCCGTCGGCGTAGTACAGCGTGCGGCGTTCGTCCGGGCGGGTGACCCAGGACAAGGCCATGGGTTTGGGCAGGCTGTAGAAATAGGTGGTCGGCACCCCCAGGGTTTCGCTGATGGCGGTCAGGTCCGCCACGGTCGGGCGCGACAGGCCACGCTCGACCTGGGATAGAAACCCCACGGAACGACCGATTTTGTCCGCCAGTTCCTTGAGGGTGTATTTCTTGTGCTTGCGCAGGTCCTGGATCAGGATCGCCAGCGCCGAGATTTCTTCTTGCATGTCCATCTAGAGGCTTCCAGAAAGTGTCGCTTCAAATGCTGTCGCGCAGTCGATACCAGGCCTTGCCGATGGCTTCCAGTGGCGCGGCCAGGTATTTGCCGCCGGGAAAACTGCCGTTGTTCAGGCCCTGGTACAGGGATAATTCGTCGGGCTGGCCGAGTACCGCGTCGGACACCGCCCGCGCCGCGGCGAGTGTCGGCAGCACGCCATGCCCGGAATACCCCTGCATCCAGTACAGATCGCCACGCCGGCCGATATCCGGCGTGCGCTTGAGGGTCAGGTCGATGTGGCCGCCCCAGGCAAACTCCAGATCGACGCCGGTGAGTTGCGGGAACACGCGCTCCAGGAACGGCCGGGTCGCGGCGGCGATGTCCTTGGGCATGCCGCCCAGGTAAGTGCAACCACCGCCGAACAGCAGGCGGTTATCCGGGGTGCGACGGAAATAATCGAGTACGAACTGGTTGTCGGTCACGCACACGTTGCTTGGCAGCAGCGCGGTGGCTTGCTCCTTGGAGAGCGGCGCGGTCGCGACTTGATAGGTCCCGACCGGCAACACGCAACTGGCCAGTTGCGGATCGAGTCGATCGAGGTAAGCGTTGCACGCCAGCACCAGCACATCGGCGCGAATACGACCACGCTCGGTGGTCACCACAAACCCGTCGCCCTCCTCGCCATAGCTCAGCGCCTTGCTTAGCTCATGGATGCGGCCACCGGCACGCTCGATCGCATCGGCCAGGCCCAGGGCCAGTTTCAGCGGATTCAAATGCCCGCCTTCGGGATCGAACAGGCCGGCCTGATAACGCTCGCTGGCAACCCACCGGGGCAATTCGCTGCGCTCGATAAATTGCAGTTTGTCGTGGCCCCACTTGTGGCTGGCCTCGTGTTGCCATTCGGTCAGCAGGCCTACCCGACGGGGCATTACCGAGGTCCACAGATGACCGGCGCGGTAGTCGCAATCGAACTCATGGCGGCCAGGCAAGTCACGCAATTCCCGCGCGGCCCAGCGCATGCCGTCCCACAGGCGCCGCGCCCGTTCGTAACCCAGTGCCGCTTCCAGCGGTGGCATGTCGCACGACCAACCAAGAATCGCCTGCCCGCCATTACGCCCGGACGCGGCCCAGGCCACCCGGCTGGCTTCGAGCAAGGTCACGCGCTTGCCGGCCAGCGCCAGGCGCAAAGCCGTGTGCAATCCGCTGAAGCCGGCCCCGATGATCAGCACTTCGGTGTCTTGCTCACCTTCCAGTGCGGCTCGATCGACCAGACGATCGGCGCAGGTATGGGCGTAGTAACTGGCGACATGCCGGGTGGATTGCTGAAACATACGGCCTCGTGAAATTTTGTATTTTTAATTTCATGAAAAAATACACGGTAAATTTCACACAGGCAAATGGCACGCAAAAAAAAACCGGATGCACGCCAGGCATCCGGTTTTTTCTCAATTGAGTCGAAAAACGGTCGGTGACCGATTTTCACCCTCCCGCGCTTACAAACAGTCGCGCACGATTTTGCGCAGGTCGCCTGACTTGGCCCAAGGTGGCCCCTGATAGAGCGAAACCCGGCTGCCGTCCTTGTATTTCACGATATCCAGCACTTCGTCGGCCGTGATCACGCTGGGCGCCGTGATGCGGTATCCATTGGATATCGAAACCTGAGTGGTATTCGATACTTCCTTTTTCCAGGCAGGCAACACACACGCCGCATACTCTTTTGGCGTTTTTTCGCTCTGCTTGCTGACATTTGGCTCGCCCGGTACCAGCGACGCCGGCAACGAACACCCGGCCAGTAATGCCAGCGCGACCCCTCCCATCAACATCCGCATGCTGCTTCCTTTAATTCGAAAAAAGAAAATGTAGCTCGCCATCGTCCCTACAGCCATCCCCAACGATTCGGCGACTTTCATTGATATCACTTTGCCCGTTTAGTTCCTTGCTTTCAGATAAAGCAGGAAAGCGTACTGTCATGTTCACGCTTATTTCCCCGACCAAAGGAAAACCCGCTCAATCAGACGAACATAACATCCGGCCCGGTAAACAGGTCTAGAATTCCTGAATGAAGCACTCAGGAGGTCATTATGTGGCTTAACGAATCGGAACAGGAACTTCGGCGCGATCTGCAGGGGCTTGCGTCAGATTTGCGCTGGTCGGCCGTGGAGCTGTTGCGCATCGAGCAGCAATTGCGCCTGCTTGGCAATGACATCGACGCGCAAGCCGTTCAGAAGCTGTGCGCCTTGTTTCAGGGCGATGAAGCAAAACTGTCCGGCTACGCCGAGGAAGTGAAAGCCAAGGTTATTAGCCGCAACAAGGCTCAATAGCGGGAGCGCTGCCATGAACAGGCCTCTAATTACGCTGGTCGTCGTACTGACCGCGTTGGCAGGCTGCAGCACCAACTCGATCTACCAGGACCAGCCTCTGGTCGCGAAAGTCGACACCGGCATGACCCAGGAGCAAGTCCGTCAAATCGGCGGCCAGCCCCTGACGGTCAGCGACCGTACCGCCGAACCCGGCACGTGCTTTGACTACAGGCTGACTCAGTCCGGCCATCAACAAGCGTTCAATGTCAGCTTCGACGGCCGGGGCATGGTCGACCACAAGAGTTTCATGACCTGCGCGCAATGGAGCAATACGCAGCTTAAGGCCCGGGAGCCCTCCCGCGCCGGTGGAGGTGGTGGCTACTAGCGTCGTAGCATCATGAAAAAGCCCCGGAGAACCGGGGCTTCTGGCCTGATTTCATTTTGTCTGATGGCTGCCCGCAGGCTTGCCAGTACTCGCCCTGTAGCCGGGCAACGAAGCGGCAAACGCCAGTGCTTCTTCTCGACTGGCAAACGAGCCCAGTCGGTCGCCCTGGGTGCACACCCGCCAGGGGCCGTGGTTCACACTGAGTACGTCGTAACCGTTCATGTGCATTTTGTTCAGCATCGGAACACTCATAGTCACCTCCTTTTGGGCAGTGATATCAGGTTGACTTGCTAACCTTACACCCACCCTTGTCCAAAATACCGACCAGCCGTCGCCATGGAAATTCCTTCTTTCGGTTGCACTTTTCGTCGCGTCGGCCGCTCAAATTACCCAGATAGCAGCACAATCGCGGCCCTGGCCCGAATGCTGCATTTGCATGCCTTTTCCATGACAACGGACATCGGGTAATCCATGAAAGTACGCGCAACGATCATCTGCGAGCAAGACAGGCATGTACTGCTGGTACGCAAGCGTGGGGGACGCTGGACGTTGCCCGGCGGCAAGCTTGAACGGGGTGAAAGCGCCGCCGATGCCGCCGTTCGCGAGCTGCTGGAGGAAACCGGCTTGCGGGTCGACGAGTTGGTGTACGTGCTGGAGCTGGAATCGGACGACACCCGACATCACGTATTCGAGGTGTCGGTGCTGAACCTTGAGCAATTGCGGCCGCTGAACGAAATCACCGATTGCATCTGGCACCCTCTGGATGCGGTCCACAACCTGAACATCAGCGACACCATGCGCAGTATTGTCGGCACCTTTGTGCGCCGCCTGTAGGCCCTAGCCTTTGGCCAACGCCGTCGCGGCCCTGTCGATCAAGGCCGCCACTTCGGCGGGCATCGAAGCCAATGATGCGTGGCTGGCATGCAAGGTCAGAATCTCCCGGGCGTTGAGCCGCGCCGCCATCCATTGCTGGTTCTGAGGCGCGATCATCCGGTCTGCGGTCGAAACCTGATACCACGATGGCTTGTTCTTCCAGGCCACCGTGCCAATGGTGTCGCCAAAGGTGCTCGCCAGCGGTGCTTTCTGGGTGAGGCCCATGACCAACCCTTCGGTCGCCGGCAGGTCCTGGCAGAAGCTCTCGTGGTAGAGCTCGGGCTTGACCCACAGGTAACCATCGCTATCCGGGGTCAGGTTTGCCGCTGCCGCAGGCGGGTGCCGTTGCGTGATGCCGCCGGGACTTTCGCCAGCGTCCGGGGCGAACGCGGCGATGTACACCAACCCGACCACGTTCGGCAAATCACCCGCTTCAGTGATGACCGCGCCGCCATAGGAATGCCCCACCAGCAGCACCGGACCGGGCACCTGGGCAACCATCTTGCGCGTGCGCTCGGCATCCTCGGCCAGGGACGTCAGCGGTAACTCGACGGCACGAATGTGCGTGTCACCCCGGCTGAGCAACTTGACGATGACCTTGTTCCAGTGGGCGGCACCGCCCCAGAAACCATGGACCAGCACGATCGTGGGTTTGTCACTCATCACCATGACTCCGTTCGCCGAAGGGGTTGTTCGCCGCTCGCCTCAGCCCTGATCGCCACCGCCCACGGGCATGACCATGCCGGTGATATAGGACGCATCGTCGCTGGCCAGAAACAGAATAGCCCCCGCTTGCTCATCCAGGGTGCCGTAGCGTTTCATCAGACTGCTGTCGAGGGTCTGGTCGACGATCTGCTGGTACCAGAGTTTTTCCTGCTCACTCTGCTCGGCACCGTTGCGGGGTATGCGTCGCGGCGGCGCTTCGGTGCCGCCCGGCGCCGTGGCATTGACACGCACGCCGCGACCGGCGGTTTCGAACGCCAGACAAGCGGTCAAGGCATTGACCCCACCCTTTGCCGCACCGTAGGGCACACGGTTGAGGCTACGGGTGGCGATGGAGGATACGTTGACGATCGCACCACTGCCCTGCTCCAGCATGAACGGCAGCGCGGCATGGCAACACCACAAGGTCGGGAACAGTGAACGACGAACCTCGGCCTCGATCTGCGACGCTTCATAGTGCTCGAACGGCTTGGCCCAGATCGTCCCGCCGACGTTATTGACCAGTACATCGAGGCGACCGAAGCGCTCGACGGCGGCTTGCATCACCCGGCTGCATTCCTCGTATTGCTCGAGGTCGGCGGTCAGGGCCAGTACCTGGGTGGTTGACGCCAACTGCTGCTGGGCTTCGAACACCAGGTCGGAGCGATCCACCAGGATCAGCTTCGCCCCTTCGGCGGCCATGCGCTCGGCCACCCGCCGCCCGATGCCTTGGGCGGCGCCGGTGATCAGTGCGACTTTTTCGTGAAATCGGTTCATGGTCATCCTCGTGCTCACGCCAACGCCTCCCTCTGTAGGAGCTGCCGAAGGCTGCGATCTTTTGATCCTGGATTTTGAAAAGCACAATCAAAAGATCGCAGCCTCGTTTCACTCGGCAGCTCCTACAGGGATCAGCGAAATACGGTTATGCCGCGCTGGCGGCGAATTTCTCGAAGTAGAAGTTGGCCGGCGCGATGCCCTGTTCGCGAATGAACTGGCTGACCGCCTCGACCATCGGCGGCGGGCCGCACAGGTAGACGTCGACGTCGCCATCGTTCAGGTGCTTCGGCTCGATGTGCTGGGTCACATAGCCCTTGAGCGGGTGTTGGCTCTCGGGGCTGGCGACGCAGGCGCTGAAGGTGAAGTTGGGGATGCGCGCGGCAAAGGCTTCGAGGCGGTCGATTTCCACCAGGTCGAAATCGTGGGTCACGCCGTAGATCAAATGCAGCGGGTGATCGCTGCCCTGCTCGGCGATCTTTTCCAGCATCGCGGTGAACGGCGCCAGCCCGGTGCCACCGGCCAGCAGCAACAGCGGCCGACGGATGTCGCGCAGGTAGAAGCTGCCCAAGGGACCGGCCAGGCTCATGCAGTCGCCGGCCTTGGCCATGCCGGTCAGGAAGCTGCTCATCAGGCCGCCGGGCACGTTGCGAATCAGGAAGCTGACCTCGCCATCGCGCTGCAACGAGCTGAACGAATAGGCACGAGTCTGCTCGCTACCAGGAATCCCCAGGTTCACATATTGCCCCGGCAGGAACGCCAGCTTGCTCAGGGCTTCGCCCTTGATCGACAGCGCGATGGTGCTGTCGGACAGCTGGCGCACGGCGCTGATGGTGGCGTCGTAGCTGGCCTGACGGGTGCGGCAGACCTCGGAGGACGTCGGCACCCGCACCACGCAATCGCTCTGCGCACGCATCTGGCAAGTCAGGACAAAACCCTGCGCGGCCTCTTCCGGGCTGAGGGCGTCGTCGATGTACTCCTCGCCCAGATCGTATTGACCGGCTTCGGCAAAACACTTGCAGGTGCCGCAAGCGCCGTCGCGGCAGTCCAGCGGGATGTTGATGCCCTGGCGGTACGCGGCATCGGCCACGGTTTCGCCGACGTTGGCGTCGATGAACCGGGTGACGCCGTCTTCAAAGTTGAACGCAATGGAATGGGTCATGACGGCAGTCTCACAAGTGATAAACATCGATGACCTGGCGAACGTAGTCGTTCTTCAGGATCACTTTCTTGGCCAAGATCCGCGGGTTCTCACCGCGCACATCGAGGGTGTAGAAACTGCTGCCGAAATAGCTGTCGACGGTCTTGTAGCGAAAACTCAAGGTGTGCCAGTTGAAGCGCACCTTGCACACGCCGTCGGCCTGTTCGAGCAGCTCGATGTTGCTGATGTTGTGGGAGGTGCGGGTGTCCGGCACGCTGGCGCTGGAGCGCTCGGTCTTGATGCGGAAGATGCGGTCTTCCAGGCCGGTGCGGTTGCCGTACCAGATCAGCGAGATTTCCCGTTGTGGGTCTTCGGTCAATTCATCGTTGTCGTCCCAGGACGGCATCCAGTACGTCGCGTCGGGGGCGTACATTTCCAGCCATTCGTCCCACTGGCGGTCATCGAGGTAGCGTGCTTCTCGGTAGAGAAAGTCGCGCACGGCATCAAAGGAAATACTCATTGCACGTCCTCCACGGCGATCAGTTTCGACTGCTCGGCCGCCAGGGCCTTGAGCATGGTCTGCTGCCAGTATTTGTGTTGCAGCACGAACAGGCCCTCGTCTTCGGTGCGCACGCCACTGAGCAGCGGATGCAGGTCAATCTCTTTCGCGGCCTCGTCAGCGCCTTCGATCCAGTGCTCGGCACCCCGGGACATGTCGTTCCAGGTGGTGACGCTGCCCTGGTAGCTGGTCTGGCAGGAGCGGAATTCCTCCAGGTCGTCCGGCGTGGCCATGCCGCTGACGTTGAAGAAATCTTCGTACTGGCGAATCCGGCTGGAACGGGCGTGGTCGCTCTCGCCTTTGGGGGCGATGCAGTAGATGGTGATTTCCGTGCGGTTGACCGAGATCGGCCGGGCGATGCGGATCTGCGAGCTGAACTGGTCCATCAGGTACACGTTCGGGTACAGGCACAGGTTGCGCGAATTCTCGATCATCCAGTCGGCGCGGGCCTTGCCGAAGTCTTGCGCCAGTTCATCGCGGCGCTCGTACAGCGGACGGTCCTCGGGGTTGGCCCAACGGGTCCAGAGCAGCATGTGGCCCTTGTCGAAGGAATAGAAACCACCGCCCTGCTTGGCCCAGCTGCCGGCGCTCATGGTCGGATTGCTGTCGCCGGCCTCGCGCTGCTTGCGCTGGTTCTGGGTGGCCGCGTAGTTCCAGTGCACGGAGCTGACGTGGTAGCCGTCGGCGCCATTCTCGGCGGTGAGCTTCCAGTTGCCTTCGTAGATGTAGCTGGAGGAACCGCGCAGCACTTCCAGGCCATCGGCGGACTGGTCGACGATCATGTCGATGATCTTCGCCGATTCGCCCAGGTGCTCGACCAGCGGCAAAACATCAGCCTTGAGACTGCCAAACAGGAAACCGCGATAGGACTCGAAACGCGCGACGCGGGTCAGGTCGTGGGAGCCTTCGCAGTTGAAGCTCGACGGGTAACCGGCGTTGGCCGGATCCTTGACCTTGAGCAGCTTGCCGGAGTTGTTGAAGGTCCAGCCGTGGAACGGGCAGGTGTAGGAGCTCTTGTTGCCGGACTTGTGCCGGCACAAGGTCGCGCCACGGTGGCTGCAGGCGTTGATGAAAGCGTTGAGCACACCGTCCTTGTTGCGCGCGATGAAGACCGACTGGCGCCCCATGGTGGTGGTGTAGAAGTCGTTGATGTTGGGGATCTGGCTTTCGTGGGCCAGGTACAACCAGTTGCCCTCGAAGATGTGTTCCATCTCCAGATCGAACAACCGGGGATCGGTGAACATCTCGCGTTTGCAGCGATAGAGGCCCTGCTCGGGATCGTCTTCAAGCAGGGAATGCACGTATTCGGGTCGCAGGGTCATGGCCACCGCCTCCATTGTTATTGTTCAGGCAGGGGTCATGCTAGGACGGGGAGGCAGGCTGGAATATCCGCGGGGTGCAGACCTTTATCCGTTTTGTGCAGATAAGCCCGTAGGAGCTGCCCAAGGCTGCGATCCGTTGATCTTGTCTTAAAAAACAAAATCAAAAGATCGCAGCCTTCGGCAGCTCCTACAGGGAATATTGATTCAGTGACGGCGCTTGAGGGTATCGGACGGCAATTCGCCGAACTGCTTGCGGTAGCTGTCGGAGAACCGCCCCAAGTGCAGGAAGCCGTAGTCCATCGCCACTTCGGTGACGTTGCGCACGTTGCAGGTCGGGTCGCTCAGGCAGGCGTTGATGCGTTCCAGGCGTTTCTGGCGCAGGTAGTTTTTCGGCGTAAGGCCGGCATTGCGCTCGAACAGGCCATACAGCGAGCGCAGGCTCATGTGCGCCTGGCGCGCCAGCTCTTCGCTGTCGATGTCCTGCTTGAGGTTATTGGCGATGTAATCGGCAATCGCTTCGAACGTGGCCGTCTGCGAGCCCAGTTCCAGGCGAGAGACATTGGTTTTCATCAGGCTGAGCATCTTGCTGACGATGATCTGCGTGTAATGCTCCTGCACCCTGGGGATCTGCTCGGTGGACTCGGCCTCTTGGCAAATCATCCCCAACAGGTTGACGAAACCTTCCAGTTCATTGAGCTGATAACGGTTTTCCAGAAACCGCACGCCCTGCCCCGGATAGCGCCAGCGCTGCTCATCGCAGACCGATTCAAACAAACGGGTCGGGACCTTGAGGATGAATTTTTCGCAATCGTCGGAGTACGTCAGGTCCACCGGATCGTCGGGATTGATCAGCAGCAACTCGCCGGGGGCGAAGTAATGCTCCTGGCCGTGGCCGCGCCACAGGCAATTGCCGCGCAGCAGCACTTGCAGGTGATAAATGCTGTCCAGCGCACCGGACGTCACGCGCACACTGGCACCGTAGCTGATGCGGCACAGGTCGAGGCTGGCGAACTTGCGATGATCGAGACTGGCCAGCGGGCTGCCGGCGCGAGGCATGAGAATGCAGTGGTTACCGACATGCTGATTGACGTAGCCCGACACCGCGTACGGGTCGGCATGGTCGAATACTCTGCTGCGCTGACTCAACAGTTGAGCTTGCATCATCGGGTCACTCTCATTGTTGTTATAGGTTGCGTCGGGGCATTCTAGAACAGTGCGTCAGTCCCTTGAGGTTTTCCAGACAGTTAACCAAAACCCCTTGTGGGAGCGGGCTTGCTCGCGAAGGGGGCGTCCGATTCAACATCAACGTTGACTGACACTCCGCTTTCGCGAGCAAGCTGCTCCCACATGGATTTGCGATTAATCCTCGAGTGCGCGAACCCGCTCGTGGCGCTGCTGTTCTTCAGGCTGGGCCGAGGACTGCAGGGTGAAATCGAATTCTATTTCGGCAAAGCGCCCGCTCACACCGTGGGCCGCCGCACGCTGCTGATCATCGCTGAAGGTGATCTTGGCGATCAGCTCATCACGGGTGGCGTAGGCGAAATCGTCATGCAGATACTTCTCGCCATCCAGGTTGATCTGGGTGGTCAGGTGGCGATGATCCGGCGCGGAAATGAAGAAGTGTACGTGCGCCGGGCGCTGGCCATGACGGCCCAGTTGATCGAGCAGTTGCTGGGTCGGACCGTCCGGTGGGCAGCCGTAGCCCGACGGCACGATGCTGCGAAAACGGTAGCGGCCTTCGGCGTCGGTAACGATGCGGCGACGCAGGTTGAATTCCGACTGCGTGGTATCGAAGTACGAGTAGGTACCGCCTGTGTTGGCGTGCCAGACGTCTACCACGGCGCCGGCCAAAGGTTCGCCAGCGGTGTTGAATACGCGGCCTTGCATGAACAGGGTCACACCCGGATCGACGCCGTCATCCAGACGTGCTTCGCCTTCCGACAGCGGCGCGCTCGCCACATACAGTGGACCTTCGATGGTACGCGGCGTGCCGCCGGACTTGCCGGCCTGCTCGTCTTCGGCGTCCATCAGCAGGTCGAGGTAGTGCTCCAGACCGAGACCGGCCACCACCAGCCCGGCTTCCTGGCGCGCGCCCAGCACGTTGAGGTAGTTGACGGCTTTCCAGAACTCTTCCGGGGTCACCGCCAGGTCTTCGATGATGTTCACCGAATCACGCAGGATGCGGTAGACCAGTGCCTTGGTCCGTGGGTCGCCGGCGTCGTTGAGCAGGCCGCTGGCCTCTTCGAGAAATTTCTGGACTTCGGCAGTGTGGGAAATCTTGACGTTCATTCTGGGTTCCTCATCTTGTAATTATTAGCGTAGCGCGCTGAACAGGCTGGGCTCAGCGGTCATCGTCACGGATGGAAGAAGGATGCCGGCACATCGCATCGATCTCGATGGCCATGTACGGAAACAGTGGCAATTGCATCAGCAGGTCATGCAGTTCCTGAACGCTGTCGACATCGAACACGCTGTAGTTGGCGTAATGCCCGGCGATGCGCCACAGGTGGCGCCACTTGCCCTGCTCTTGCAGACGCTGGGCCAGGGCTTTTTCGTCAGCCTTGAGTTTGGTTGCCGCTTCGGGATTCATGTCGACCGGCAGGTTCACGGTCATTTTTACGTGGAACAGCATAATGCTCTCCTCAGGCTTGATGAATGGTCTTGTCGCGGCGGAAGAACGCCAGGCGCTCTTCATCCAGGCTCAGGCCCAGACCCGGGGTGTTCGGCACGTGCAGTTCAAAATCGCGATACACCAGCGGTTCGCTGAGAATGTCTTCGGTCAGCAACAGCGGGCCGAACAGTTCGGTGTCCCACGCCAGTTTGTTCAGGGTGACGAAGGCATGAGCCGAGGCCATGGTGCCCAGGCCGCCTTCAAGCATGGTGCCGCCATACAGGGCGATGCCGGCCGCTTCGGCGATCGAGGCGGTGCGCAATACGGCACGGGGGCCACCATTCTTGGCGATCTTCAGGGCGAACACCGAAGCCGCGCCTTCGCGGGCCAGGTTGAACGCATCTTCCACGCATTCGATGGATTCGTCGGCCATGATCGGCGCCGGGCTCATGGCGTTGAGGCGAGCCATGCCGGCGCGGTTGTTGCGCGAGATCGGTTGTTCGATCAGGTCGATGCCGTTGGTGCCGAGAATCCGGCAGGCCCGCAGCGCGACCGCTTCGTCCCAGGCCTGATTGACGTCAACCCGCACACTGGCGCGGTCACCCAAGGCTTTCTTGATGGCGATGACGTGGGCCAGGTCGCGGTTGACCTCACCGGCACCGATCTTCAGTTTGAAGATGCGGTGGCGACGCAGGTCGAGCATTTTTTCCGCTTCGGCGATGTCTTTTTCGGTGTCGCCGCTGGCCAGGGTCCAGGCCACCGGCAGTGCATCACGAACACGGCCGCCGAGCAATTCGCTGACCGGCAGACCGAGGCGTTTGCCCAAGGCATCGAGCAGTGCGGTTTCGATACCGGATTTGGCGAAGGTGTTGCCGCGAATGCTGCGCTCCAGGCGCAACATGGCCGCGTTGACGTTGTTGCTGTCCTGGCCGATCAACAGCGGTGCGAAATGCGTGTCGATGTTGGTCTTGATGCTGTCCGGGCTTTCATTGCCGTAGGCCAGGCCACCGATGGTGGTGGATTCGCCGATGCCTTCGATGCCGTCGGCGCAACGCACGCGGATGATCACCAGGGTCTGGTTCTGCATGGTGTGCATCGCCAGCTTGTGTGGGCGGATGGTCGGCAGATCGACGATGATCGTCTCGATCGACTCAATGGCTGTTGCAAGCATTTCGATACCCGTCAGGTTCTTGAAGTTCTGGAATCGATTCTCGTACGGCTTTTTTCCTGAAGCCAATATAGAATTGGTCTGACTTGATACCTTAAAGGTATGCAACTGATTGGCTGGAGGCTCCATGGAACTGCGGCACCTGCGTTACTTCCAGGTATTGGCTCAAACCCTCAACTTCACCCGCGCGGCCGAGTTGCTGCACATCGCCCAGCCGCCCTTGAGCCGGCAGATCCAGCAGCTGGAGGACGAATTGGGGGTGATGCTGCTCGAGCGCGGCCGGCCGCTGAAGCTGACCGACGCCGGGCGGTTTTTCCATGAACACTCCACCGCCCTGCTCGAACAACTGAACAAGGTCTGCGACAACACACGCCGCATCGGGTTGGGTGAGAAAACCTGGCTGGGTATCGGTTTTGCGCCGTCGACACTGTATGGCGTGCTGCCGGAACTGATCCGGCGGTTACGCAGTGGCGAACCGCTGGAGCTGGAGCTGGGGCTTTCGGAAATGACCACCCTGCAACAGGTGCAGGCGTTGAAGGCCGGGCGCATCGACATCGGTTTCGGCCGGATCCGTATTGACGACCCGGCCATCATCCAGACCGTGCTCACCGAGGACCGCCTGGTCGCCGCCCTGCCCGCCGGTCATCCATTACTTGCAGGGCCCATCAGCCTGCGGGATCTGGCCAGGGAACCCTTTGTGCTGTACCCCGGCAATCCACGGCCGAGTTACGCCGACCATGTGATTGCCCTGTTCGAATCCTACGGCGTGAGCATCCACGTCGCGCAATGGACCAACGAACTGCAAACGGCGATCGGGCTGGTGGGGGCAGGAATCGGGGTCACGCTGGTACCGGCCTCGGTGCAGTTGCTGCACCGCGACGACATCGGCTTCACCCCGCTGCTGGAGGACAACGCCACCTCGCCGATCATTCTCAGCCAACGGGTGGGCGATGTCTCGCCGGGGTTGAACCATTGTTTGCGGATGATTGATGAGCTGCTACCGCGAAGCTGACAACAATCAGCCGGCAAACGCCCGGCGCCCCGCCTTCATCTCGGTACGCAATTCGCCGACAAAGTCAGAAATGGCGCGCACGCTGGTCAGCTCCGCCGTCGAAACGCCGCTGATCAACAGCTCCACTCGCTTGGTGACGGGGTCACAGACTTCGATGCGCAGCAGTCCGAGATTCTCCGTGCACTCGCACGACAGCGGCTCAAAACCGGACTCTACGATGTTGCAAAGCACTGAAATCGGAAGCATGGCCGGTCCCTCGGGCGACAGTCAATTCGATTGGAGCCGTTTCAGCATAGTTACACTTTGCCGATTTTGCGCCAGTAAATTGCCGTCAATTTTGTTATACCCCTCGCATTTCCGGCCTTTCAGTGGGAATTACCCCCCCAGATCCAGTTCCAGAACCCTGGCAATTCGACCGGCTGCGAACCGTCGCGCACGGTTCGTGCCATGGCCGCCCGCTGTAGCGCGGCCTGATCGTCGTAAAACGGCTTGTCGGCGGTTTTCACCCCGGTCTCCCGGGCGCTGTCGAGCAGAATCTGCAGGTACTCACGGGTATGCCGGGCGGTATAGCGGTTGAGGTCGTGGAAGGTCACCACCACCGGAATCACGCCATCGACCACCGGCAATTCACCGCGGGCAATGCGTTCGCGAACTTCGGACATCGAACGCAGCATGTGCGACCGGCGCCGGGGGCTGGCGTTGAAGCCCCAGATCTTGCCGTCATTGGCGCTCAAATCTGTGAGCAGTACATGCAGGCCATGCTGCTGATAAGCGGCGAAGGTACGCTTGTCGTAGTTCCAGAATGGCGGGCGCAGCAGGGTTGGCCGGGCGCCGGTAATCGCGGCGATGTCGGCGCTGCCATCGGTGAGGGCCTGCTCCAACGCTGGCGGATCAAGGGAGCGATGATTGGTGTGCCAGGGTGTCGCCGTGTGAAAGCCCAGGATATGACCTTCGGCATGTTCACGACGCATGATGTCCCGGCCCAATTCGCTGCCACCGGCTCGCGGAGCGCGGGTTTGCACGAAGAACACGGCCTTGATGTCCGGCTGCTGCGGATTTCGCGCCAGGCTCTCCAATACCGTGACGGTCGGGTTCCACCAGCTCGATGCACTGGGACCGTCATCGAAGGTCAGCAGAAACCGGATGGGGGGTTGCACCTGCAAACGCTGTTCGGTCCGGGGAGTCATTTCGATCGGTGCGGCGATACAGCCCAGCAGACCCACTGCCAGGGCACACACCGTTAAACACTTGAACAATGGTTTCATCTTTTGCCTTGGGCCAGACCATCACGGTCGATACTTCAAAGGGCAAGGATCCTTCGATCGCTCATCCGTCGTCGGCCCGTATCGAGACGACCGGCCGAGGTTGGATAGGGTACACAGGGTTTGGTTCCGGTGCTTGCCAGGCCCGTTTCGTCACGAGCTACTAAACTCAAAGCTTCGGTCGGAGCGTCTTAACCGGAGTGTCAGGCCATGTGCGGACGACTGTCGCAATACCGTGGAATCCACGACTTCGTAGCGGTGCTGAGCATCCCCGACGCGCTGATCAATCACGTCGGCAACGAACCCCTGGGGCACTATAACGCCGCCCCCACCACGCAACTCGCCCTGCTGCACCTGGAGAACGAGCGGCTGCACGCTGACGCCGTGCGCTGGGGTTGGCGACCGCACTGGGCAACGGATCGCACGGGGCCGGTCAATGCCCGGGTCGAGAAAGTCGCCCACGGCCCGTACTTCCGGGCGATCTGGCCCCATCGCGCGATCTGCCCGATTGATAACTGGTTCGAATGGGTCGACGCCGGCGACGGCAACAAACAACCGTGGTTGATTCGACGACGCAATCGCGCCCCGGCTTTCTGCGCGGCCATCGGCCAGTACCCCATCGGCGGAGCGCCTCACAGGGAGCACGACGGTTTCGTCATCCTGACGGCCGACAGCGCAGGCGGCCTGCTTGACGTGCATGACCGCCGACCGGTGGTGTTCTCGCCCGAGCTGGCGCGGGAATGGCTGGACCCTGCCACGCCCAAGGAACGAGCCGAGGAAATGGCGTTATCCCAGGGCGAGGTCAGTGATGTGTTCGAGTGGTACAAGGTTGACAGGGCCGTTGGCAATGTCAGGAACCAGGGCGCCGCGCTGATCAAGGAAGTTCCATGAACCTGTCAATAACGACAAAGCCCCGCTCAATGGCGTAATGCTGCTCACTTAAGAGATAGAGCAAACAATAAGCAACCTGTGGCGAGGGAGCTTGCTCCCGTTGGACTGCGCAGCAGTCCTATTTTTATGGCCGCTTCGCGCCCCAGCGGGAGCAAGCTCCCTCGCCACAGATACAGTGTTCGTCCTTAAGTGAGCAGCATTACGCTCAATGGCGGGGCTTCATTGTATTCCCGTGCCGGTCAGAACTTGCGATCAGGCTCTGACAGTTCCTTACCGTCGTCAGGATGCTTCCAGTCCGGTATCGAACGCTTCTGTTGCTCAATCTCTTCTTCCGTGGGTTCGTCCTCGTCTTCTTCCAGGTCCGGTTGCTTGGGTTCATTGGCCATGTTCACCTCTCTTCCTGAAGGGATCGGTCATCAACTTAAGCTTAGATCAGTTCCCCTGCCCCGCTCAAAGCCACCAGCGCAGCAAAAAGAAGAAGCCCATGCTCAACAGCATGCTGAGCAACGTATTACGGGTGTAGAGCACCAGGACGACAGCCACCAGCGAGCTGATCAGATAGGGATTGTCCCAGTGCAGATTCAGCTGTTTTTCCGGCATGAACACAATCGGCCCGCAGATGGCGGTCAACATGCCCGGTACGGCAAACCCCAGGAACTGCCGGGCATTGCTACTCAAGCGTAGCGGCAGTCGCGGTTCCAGAAAAACATAGCGGTTGAGGAACACCAACACGCCCATTCCGATAATCACTGCCCAGACCATCATGTGCGGCCACCGTAGAATTTATTGCAGACAAACCCGGCGGTCATGCCCGCCAGTCCCGACAGCACCAGCGCCGAGCCCCATTGCCAGTAGCTGAACAGTACCGAACAGAACAGCGACACCGCCACACACACCACGGTCGGCACATTGCGCACCACCGGGGTGATCAGGGCGATGAAGGTCGCCGCGATGGAGAAGTCCAGGCCCAGGTGTTCAAGGCCGGGAATACTGCTGCCAAGCACAATGCCCGCCAGGGTGAACAGGTTCCAGGCGATGTAGAACGTCAGGCCCACACCCAGGGCGTACCAGCGGTTGAACTGCTGTTTGTCGTGCTGGCTGGTCAGGGCGAACAACTCATCGGTGAGCAAGAACCCCAGGCCCGCGCGCCAGCGCCCCGGCAAGGGCGAAATGACCGAGCGCATGCTCATTCCGTAGAGCAAATGCTGCGAAGTCAGCAGCAACGTGGTCAGCAGGATCGAAAAGATCCCGGCCCCGCCCTTGAGCATGCCGATGGCCACCAGTTGCGCCGCACCGGCAAACACAATGCTCGACAGGCCCTGGCCTTGCAGGGGCGTGAGATTGGCTTCGATGGCCATGGAACCGGCCAGCAAACCCCAGGGCGCGGTGGCCAGGGACAACGGCATGATCGCCGCTGCGCCACGCAAAAATGCACTGCGCGGCATGATTGAGTTGGACATAACATTCTACAGACAGGGAAAGACCCCGGACTGTGCCAGCAGTCGCTGCCGAAGGCTTGAACAATCTTGCTCACTGATACGCGGCGTGCCATTCATCGGCTGCCCGCTTGATTCGCCAAAGTGCTAGCAACATGATGGCCCTGCATTTTCCTCGAGGCAGGCCCTTCATGAGTTCAGTGGAAACCGACAGCGACGTTTATAAAACCCTGCTGGAGTCAACCCGGGCGATTCCCTGGCGCATCGACTGGAAAACCATGACGTTCAGCTACATCGGGCCACAGATCGAAGAGCTGCTGGGCTGGAAGCAGCACAGCTGGGCCTCGGTCAATGACTGGGTCGAGCGCATGCACCCGGATGACCGCGACTACGTGATGGACTTCTGTGTCTCGCAGTCGCGCGCCGGTATCGATCACGAGGCCGACTATCGCGCACTCACCGAAAGCGGCGAGTACGTCTGGATCCGCGATGTGGTGCATGTGGTGCGCAAGGACGGCGAAGTCGAGGCGCTGGTGGGTTTCATGTTCGATATCAGCGAGCGCAAGAAAACCGAAGAGCACCTGATCCGCCTGCAAAAGCAGCTTGAGGAGTACTCCTTCCAGGACGGCCTGACCGGCATCGCCAACCGGCGCATGTTCGACACAGTGCTCGAGCGCGAGTGGAACACGGCCCAGCGCACCGGCTTGCCGTTGTCGGTGATCGTGCTGGATATCGACTACTTCAAGCAGTACAACGACCATTACGGCCACATCAAGGGCGACGAATGCCTGCGCCGCGTCGCGCAAACCTTGTCCCTGGCGGCCAACCGGCCACGGGACTTCATCGCGCGGATCGGCGGTGAAGAATTTGTCTGGCTGCTGCCGGAAACCGATGCCGAGTCTGCGCGGCTGGTGGCGCACAAATGCCTGCACCTGATTCGCCAGCAACAGATCCCCCATGAATTCTCGAACGTGTCGAAGCTGCTGAGTATCAGCCTCGGCGTCGGCACCACCCTGGCGTCGATGCATGCGACGGCCCTGGAATTCGTCGAACAGGTCGATCATCTGCTCTACAGGGCCAAGCACAATGGCCGGATGCGCGCCGAGTACGCTGATTTTCGTGATTGACAAATGGCGCTCCGGCTTTTAAAACTGGGCGCCTCACTCAGGGTGTAAGCAAGTATGTCCGCAACCTTCAATCTCGACTCTTCCGTCATTGGCTTGATTGCCAAGGCGCAAGGTTGCGTTGCGCACGCCCTCAAATCGAAGAAACAGTCGCTCATGTGACCGGGGCGCGCTGTCCCGTCAGATGAGCTGACAGGACATTGAGCGCGACGGACCACCCTCCCCTTGCTTACTCTCCTTCCATGCCCCTGACGGTGACGAAATCGGTCAACCATCAGGAGAAAGTGCATGTCAGCGTTTCAAGGTATCTGGGTTCCACTGGTCACCCCCTTTCACAACGGCGCCATCGATTTCGTCGGCTTGCGCCGGCTGGTCAGCCATCTGCTGGAAAAAGGCGTCGACGGCCTCATCGTTTGTGGCACCACCGGCGAACCGGCGGCGATGGGCAAGCATGAGCAACTGGCCGTGCTCGATGCGGTGCTGGAGCTGGTGCCGGCGCAACAGGTGGTCATGGGCCTGGCCGGTAACAACCTGACCGAGTTGTTGCAGTTCCAGAGCGAGATCCTCAAGCGCCCGGTGGCTGGCCTGCTGGTGCCGGCGCCGTATTACATCCGCCCCTCCCAGGCCGGCCTCGAGGCGTTTTTCCGCACGGTCGCCGATGCCTCCAGCGTTGCGCTGATTCTCTACGACATCCCCTACCGCACCGGCGTGGCCTTCGAACAGGCGACCCTGCTCAACATCGTCGCCCACGAACGGATCGTCGCCATCAAGGATTGCGGCGGCAATTTTTCGAACACCCTCGCCCTGCTCAAAAGCGGCCTTGTCGACGTGCTGTGCGGCGAAGACAACCAGATCTTCAACGCCCTGTGCCTGGGCGCCAAAGGCGCGATTGCCGCGTCGGCGCATGTCCATCCGGAACTGTTCGTGCAGTTGTACCGGCAGATCCGCGACAACCAATTGGCTGAGGGCCGCGCCACGTTTTTCCGTTTGCTGGCGCTGATCAATAGCCTGTTCCTGGAGCCCAACCCGGCCCCGGTGAAAACCGCCCTGGCCCTGCAAGGCTTGATCGGAGACGAACTGCGCGCGCCCATGCAACGCAGCAGTGAATCGATGACCGAGCATTTGAAGGACGTGCTCAGGGCATTGGATCGCGACCATCGATAGAGCGCCGGCCTGCGGCCCGAGTACCATGGAACGATTCGTTCAGCCTTCAGGGGCACCGACATGCTGTACAGAATCGCCGCCGATGGGCTGATGCTGTTCCACTTGCTGTTCATTGTGTTCGTGTTGTTCGGCGGGTTGCTGGTGCTCAAATGGCGCCACCTGATCTGGTGGCATCCGCCCGCTGCGTTGTGGGGTATGGCGGTGGAATTCTTCCACCTGCCCTGCCCGCTGACCGACTGGGAAAACCACATGCGCCATGAAGCCGGGCAAACCGGCTATGGCGGTGGGTTCGTCGAGCATTACATTTGGCCGGTGATTTACCCGGCGGGACTGACCCCCGACATTCAGTTGGGATTGGGCGCCGTGGTGTTGCTGATCAATATGCTGGTCTATCTTCGATTGATCAAGCGATGGGCCGCCTGAATCTTCAACCACCCGACGGTCGCGTCCTGGGCTGGTGGCTGGTCCAGGGAACGGACCGGTTTGACTGGCGCCCGCCCCTCAGTTGGCAATCACGCTCATGTTGCGCCCACTGGCCTTGGCCACATACAGCGCCTTGTCTGCCGCACCGATCAGGTCTTCGGGGCGGATCTGGGACGCGGCATTGCTGGCACATACGCCGACGCTGACGGTTACGCTGCCTTCCGGGCTGTCACTGTGGGCAATATCGGCCTGCAGTACCGCGCGGCGGATTTTCTCCGCCACCAGAAATGCCCCCACGTAGTCGGTGCCGGGCAGCACCACGGCGAACTCTTCGCCACCATAGCGGGCGGCCAGGTCACCGGGGCGCTTGATGTTTTCCGTGATGATCGCACTGACCTTGCGCAGACACTCATCACCGACCAGGTGGCCGTAGCGGTCGTTGAAGGGTTTGAAATGATCGACATCAATCATCAGCAAAGCCAATTCGGACTGGTTGCGTCGGGCACGGCCCATTTCGGCATCGATGAAAGCGTCGAGCTGACGACGGTTGGCCAGCCCCGTCAGTGCGTCCTTGAGGGCCAGGCCTTCGAGGTTGCGATTGACCTCCAGCAGCTTGTCCTGGGTGTCCAGCAACTCGACCTGCACCAGGTTCTGCTGCCTCATCAGCTTGATCAGCCGAAACCCCAGTACCCCGATAAAACCCAGCAACAGCGTGACGATGCCGGTGCTGAGCAGCGTCTCCTTGCGCCAGCTGCCGAGCACTTCATCCTTGTTCAACGCGGTAAAAACGATCAGCGGATAACCCTCGACCCGGCGATACCCTATTACCCGCTCGACACCGTCGATGATCGACTTGATCGTGGCCGTACCCGCGTCGCCCTTTGGCAACAACTGGGTGAACAACGGACTTTTGGCGAGGCTGGTGCCGATGTCCGCCTCCTTGAAGGGTCGGCGAATGACAACGCTGGCATTGTCGGCGATCAGGTTGATCACGCCGTTACTGCCCATGTCGATGCTGTCGTAGAGCTGCAGGAAATGGCTGAGGTAGATTGACGCCAGCGCCACCCCGGCAAAGCTGCCGTCGGGATGATTGACCCGGCGCGAAACCGTCACGATCCATTCACCGCTCGAACGGCTCTTGATCGACGGCCCGATGTGCGGCCCCCGGCTGGGGTTATCGCGATGGAAGATGAAGTATTCGCGGTCGGAATTGTTGACACCGGTCTGGCCGGCGCCATTGGAATTGGCGACCCACTGCCCATTTTCGTCGAAAACAAAGACACCATGGAGTTGGCTCAACTCACTGCGCTGGGCGTTGAGCAATAGCGGCAGCCGGGATTTATCCACGCCGTCGTGTTCCAGACGATCAACCAGGGTGAACAGCAGCGTGTCGGCCTGCTTGATCGTGGCCTGCGCTTGCGATGCCAGGGTCTGCGCAAGGTTGGACATCGCCACTTCCTTGTCATGCAGGCGGTACTGGCGAGAGCTCCAGGCTTCCCAGATCACGATAACCACCATCGACAGGCACACCGCCACCAGCAGGATCACCGCCGAGCGGACCTTGAGACGGGGCACGACTGGCCGGAGCATTTCAATATGATCGTGGATCGATGGTTGTCCCATGTTGCTCCCTGAGGGTCTATGACGGGCGAGCCTTCCTGATCGCCGCGTTTGCTTACTATGCCTGATCCAGGCTCGTCATGATGTTAGCCCCTGGCCGGCTTTACCGCCTCCAGCCATGCCGGATCCAGGCGCGTCTGTTCGGTATCGATACCCAGCGCTTGCATTCGTTCCCTGTGCTGATCCATTTCGCGGAGCAGCTGGCCATGGTCGCTGGAGTTGCCATCGAGCTGATGCATCTGGTTCAACCCCAAATGGTAGAAACGCAACAGCTTCATCGCCACCGGATCACCCTTTTCCACGGCCGCCGTTACATGATGCATGACATTGGTAACGCTCATCAGGCTACGCTTGAGTTGCCAACTGTAGACCGCCGGCGCCATCCACTCCTGGCGCCAGAACACTTTGCGCATCAACGCCGCCATTGCCAGCACCGCAACAAACACGCCACCAATGTTGAAGCGCAGGTTGTCGCCCCCCGGCGTGCCGAACAGGGCCACCGCCGCCGTGGACAGCACCATCGCCAGCGCCAGAAAGATCAGGGCAATGATGAGCGTGCTACGCCGTGTCTGTTGCCGGTAGGTCTGGGCGTTCATCGGCTGGATTTCGAACATTGCGTCGGGTTTCCTGAGCTTGAAAGGGGTCTGAGGCAAAAAGACAGCGGGCCATTATCGCCTCTGCGCGGGATTTAGCTATGCTGGGGCGCCTTTTCATCTTTTCATCGTCAAGCGGGGGACGTGGCAAGACCGCGCAGTTCGTGCCATCTTCTTTCATGAATACACATTATTCGGATGCCATTCGTAGTTGCTGTGTGAATGACATCGTTTTAAGGATCATTGAATGACCCAACGCCAAGTTATCAACGCCTCCGTCAGTCCCAAAGGCAGCCTGGAAACGCTCTCGCAACGGGAAGTCCAGCAATTGAGCGAAGCCGGTTCCGGCAGCACCTACACCCTCTTCCGCCAGTGCGCCCTGGCCATCCTCAACACCGGCGCCCATGTCGACAACGCCAAGACCATCCTTGAAGCCTACAAGGATTTTGAAATCCGCATTCACCAGCAGGACCGCGGCGTGCGCCTGGAATTGCTGAACGCCCCGGCCGACGCCTTCGTCGACGGCGAAATGATCGCCAGCACCCGGGAAATGCTGTTCAGCGCCCTGCGCGACATCGTCTACACCGAAAATGAACTCGACAGCCAACGCATCGATTTGAGCACCTCCCAGGGCATCAGCGACTACGTCTTCCACCTGCTGCGCAACGCCCGCACCCTGCGTCCCGGGGTCGAGCCGAGGATCGTGGTGTGCTGGGGCGGGCACTCGATCAACACCGAAGAATACAAATACACCAAGAAAGTCGGCCACGAACTGGGCCTGCGCAGCCTGGACATCTGCACCGGTTGCGGCCCCGGCGTGATGAAAGGCCCGATGAAAGGCGCGACCATCGCCCACGCCAAGCAACGCATCCACGGCGGCCGCTACCTGGGCCTGACGGAACCCGGGATCATCGCCGCCGAAGCGCCGAACCCGATCGTCAACGAACTGGTGATCCTGCCGGACATCGAAAAGCGCCTGGAAGCCTTCGTCCGCGTCGGCCACGGCATCATCATCTTCCCCGGCGGCGCTGGTACGGCCGAAGAGTTCCTGTACCTGCTGGGCATCCTGATGCATCCGGGCAATGAAGGCCTGCCCTTCCCGGTCATCCTCACCGGGCCGAAACACGCTGCGCCGTACCTGGAACAACTGGACGCGTTCGTCGGTGCGACCCTGGGCGACGCCGCCAAGCAGCACTACCAGATCATCATCGATGACCCGGCCGAAGTGGCGCGGCAGATGACCCAGGGCCTCAAGGCGGTCAAGCAGTTCCGGCGCGAGCGCAACGATGCGTTCCACTTCAACTGGCTGCTGAAAATCGACGAAGGCTTCCAGCGCCCGTTCGACCCGACCCACGAAAACATGGCCAACCTGAAACTGAGCCTCGACCTGCCCGCCCACGAACTGGCGGCCAACCTGCGCCGTGCGTTCTCCGGCATCGTCGCCGGTAACGTCAAGGACAAGGGCATCCGCCTGATCGAAGACCACGGGCCGTACCAGATCCGTGGCGACGCGGCGATCATGCAACCGCTGGACCTGCTGCTCAAAGCCTTCGTCGCCCAGCACCGCATGAAACTGCCGGGCGGCGCGGCTTATGTGCCGTGTTATCGAGTCGTTGCGTAACTAATTCGGTGTAGAAATGCCGACATGAGCTTTACCGTCGCGAACCGCAGTGAAAGCTGCGATTCGCGGCACTCTATGGAAAGAAAAAATGCGCCAGCGCAATTCCGCCAGACTGCTGGTGATCAATCCCTCGCAACAGGTTCTGCTGTTTCACTTCCAACACAAAAACGATGCCCTCGCTGGCCAAAGCCACTGGGCGACACCCGGTGGAGGTCTTGAGCAAGGAGAATCCTTCGAGGCTGCGGCGGTTCGTGAACTGTTTGAAGAAACCGGACTGAATGTCGCTGCCGTGGGAGCCAGCGTTGCAGAGCGGCGTTTTCCGATGATGCTGCCCAGTGGTGAAACGGTGCTGTCGGTTGAACGGTATTTTGTGGTTCATACCGACAGTGAACGCCTGTCCCGTGAGGGATGGACGGCTAACGAAGTCCGGGTAATGGCGGACCATAAATGGTGGTCCGTAGCCGAACTGCGAGAGACCCGAGAAACGGTGTGGCCGGAGCAGTTGATCACGATGCTGAAAAACGCCTGAAGGGCGTACACAAATCCTGTGGCGAGGGAGCTTGCTCCCGCTGGGCTGCGAAGCGGCCCCGAGATCAGACAGTGCGGTTTGCGAGTCAGCCCCCGCTGAATGGATTTGCGACTGCTGCGCAGCCGAGCGGGAGCAAGCTCCCTCGCCACATTGGTGGTATGAACCAAAGGATTATCATTGGTTGTAAGGCCGCCATCGCGAGCAAGCTCGCTCCCACAGTTGATCCGGGTATGACTGCAAGAGGTTGGTCGGCTGTCAGGCCGCCTTCGTCGGAACGCCGCCCGGACCAAGCTCGGTCCCACAGAAGAGCAAAGGCAGAGCGGCGTACACCACGCTTTTCACCACTCATCAGGCCGAGCGTTAGCTCGCCTGCAGCTCTTGATCTTGATCCACCCGCCCCCTCGGAAGGCTGAGTGGAGGTGTTTATCCGGGGATTGGCGCGCAGCGCCGTTCGACGCAGTCGAACTCATTGCATGTAGGTCGAAGCGAAGCCGACCGGAGGGCAATGCCCCCGGATGAATACCGCAGCGAAGGAACCCCGAGCCTTAGCGAGGGGCCGTACGTTCGGGGCGAGCGTTTTTTTGGTTACTTTTTTAGGCGCTTGTAAAAAAAGTGACTCGCCGTAAGGGCGAAACCATAAGCCGCCGTTACCGCAGCAATGGATATGTACACGGTCAACAAAAGACAGGTCGGCTGTCAGGCCGCCTTCGTCGGAACGCCGCCCGGAGCAAGCCCGCTCCCACAATTGGACCGGGTACATTTGGCGGAAATGTGTTGCCTGTCAAACCCGCTCCCGAGGTTCAAGGCTGCAACGCCTGGGGCCCCGTGGACTGTTCTTTCGGCGGCCCGTCGGTGCCATCGAGAACGACTTTCTCGGCCACGAACTGCCAGTCCTTGTAACTGGCCATGCCCTTGAAGTCCGCCCACTGGCTGGGAAAGTTCTCTTGCTTGAGCGGCTTCTGCTCGGACGGGCAATACACACCGCTGATCCGCCCGTCCAAATCGCGCATCAGCTCCCACTCGCCACCCGTCATCGGCTCCGGGTACAACTGCCGCAGGTGATGCCTGGCCGTCGGGAAACGCTCGTCCTGCAACAGGTCCTTGAGCTCTTTCGGATACTGGGCCATACCGGGCGAACTGCGGTGATAGCTGCGCAACGCCTGGGCATACTGCGTACCGGCCCAGAGCAACTGCATTTCCCGATCACGGCGAGAAGCGGTGGCCCACAACTCGCCGGCACTGGCCAGGCCCATGCCCAGCACGACGATCAGAAACAGCACACCCAGGTAGGTAAAGCCATCCTGGTTCGCAGGTTTACCACTCGGAATAAAGGCTGCCATCGCGCGCCCTCCCGCTGGCCCCACTCTTGATATCGGACACCCCGCCCGCCACGCCATCCGGTGGCGCGACCATGACCCAGGTGTCCTTGCGCTCGGCAATCGGATCCAGCGGCTGGTTGCGCAGGTAGCGCAGTTCGACCAGCTGTTCGATGGAGTCGGGATAACGCCCGGTGTCCCCGTAATAGTGATCCAGTGCCTCGCGCATGGACGACAGACTCTGGCGCAGGGTGGTCTCCTTGGAGGCCTCCAGGCTGCCGAAGTAGCGTGGCAAGGCGATCGTCATCAAGGTCGCGATGATCGCCATGACCACCATCAGTTCAATCAGGGTAAAGCCCTTTTGCCGACGCATATGCTCACCACTCTCGGTAGGCGATGCCATTGAGACCCTTGCCGCGTGCCTTGGAGTAAACGTCAAAGACGTCCTGGCCCTCCCGCGGGTTCTCAGCCGAACTGTCATAAGAACGCAGGCCCCAGCCGCCCTCGTCGTCACGCTTGACGACTGCCAGCGGGTCACGGGGGATGCGCCGCAGGAAGTAGAACTTGGCGCCCTTGGGGCTGCGCGTGTCACGCACACCCTCGACCAACACTTGCAGGTTCGGCGGGTAGCCGCTGCTGTCGATCGACTTCTCGATGTAGCCGGCGTCGAAGGCCTGCTTGTAAGCATCGATGGCATCGCGGATCTGGTACAGCGCGGTTCGCAGGTCCTGCTCTTTGCCCCGGCGCACCACGGTCTCGGTCAGCGGTGCGGCCATGCCGGCCAGCAGGCCGACCAAGGCGAGCGTCACCACCACTTCGACCAGGGTAAAACCGCGTTGCGAGGCGTTCATGATCAAGGCTTCCCAACGGTAACGGTGGTGGCGATCGGTGCGTTCATGGGGTTGGTCTGAACCGTCGTGCTCATCGAACGGTCCGGTGCCTGGATGTGCATGCTGGTTTCGGTACCGGTCTGGAATTCCATGTCCGACGGGCTCTGGTACGGCAGGTTGCGCACGATCCGTGGGGTGATCGACAACACCAGTTCGGATTTGCTGACGTCGTCCTTGTTGCTGCCGAACAGGCGACCCAGGCCGGGAATGTCACCCAGGCCGGGGATCTTGTTGCCGGTGCTGCCATGGTCGTTGCGCACCAGCCCGGCGAGGATCTGGGTTTCTCCGTCATGCAGGCGCAGAGTGGTCTGGGCGTTGCGGGTATCGACCTGGACCGGAATGGTGCCCTGAGCGGTCGGCGTCAGCGGCGTGGCGTTACTGACTTCCAGCGCGATCTTGATCGCCACTTCGTTGTTCAGGTGCACGATGGGTTGCACTTCGAGCTTCAGACCGACGTCGAGGTAGGTCACGCTTTCGGTGATCACCGGGCCCTGGGTCGAAGGCACCGAGGTGGCGCTGATGATCGGCACGCGCTGACCGATGTGGATGCGCGCCTGTTCGCGGTTGCTGACCCGGATCACAGGGCTGGCCAGGGTGTTGATGTCCTTGTCCTGGGCATTGATCTTGGCCTGGGGCGATGGCGAGATCGTGATGCGGCCGGAGTTGATGCCCTTGAGCTGATCGAGAAGGGTCACCGCCGAGCCGTCGCTGTTGACCACGCCAAAGGTGTTGGGCCATTGCAGGCCAAGGTCGAGAATGCGCTGGCGGGCGACTTCCATCACTTCCACTTCCAGCACCACTTCCGGGTTGGACTGGTCCTGCGATTGCAGGAGTTTTTCCGCCATGCGCACCGCGTCGCCGGTATCGCGCATGGTCAGGGTGTTGAGGCGCTCATCGACGAACACGTCGCGGGTCTTGAGCATGGTCTTGATCATGTTCAACGCCGTGTTGGCATCGATGCTGGTCAGGTAGAAGGTACGCATCACCAGTTCCTGGTAATCCTTGATCTTCTGCGGCGAGTCCGGGTAGATCAGCACGGTGTTTTCATTCACCACTTTCTGATGCAGCTGGTTCTGTTGCAGCAGCAGATCCACGGCGTCTTCGATACGCACGTCACGTACGAAGATCGTGGCTTTCATGTCCGGGCGCAGGTCCTTGTCGAAGATGAAGTTCAGGCCGGCGACCTGGGACAGCACTTCGAAAATGGTCTTGAGGTTGGCATCGCGAAATTCCAGGGTCACCGGCCGGTCAAGGCGCGTACGCAGTTGCGGGTACTGCACCACGTTGCGGCTCTGCACCAGGCGGATGCTGTCTTGCAGTTCCAGGGCGCCTTCGTTCTTCGGGTCCAGTTCGAGAATCTGCTTGACCTGGCGGTCGGCACCGTAGATGTCACCGCGACGCAGGTCGCCACGGGCCAGTTCGAGTTTCTCATCCATGCTGCGCAGGTAGTCGAGCTGGCGCAGGGAGTCCTGGGCGCGACGGTTGTTCGGCTCGATATTCAAGACCCGGCTGTAAGTCATGCGGGCCCCGGCGAAATTACGCTGGGCGCGGTCCATGTCGGCCTGGCTCAGCAGCGACTTCACGGCGAGGGCCCGTCCGTTGTTGAGGGCCATGTGCAAATCGGTATCGCGAGGGTTTTCCCGCAATCCCTCTTCGATGCGGGCCAGACCGGCTTCGTACTGGCCCGATTCGATCAGGGCCGAAGCTTCATCCTTGGCGAGCTGCGCGGAACTGCATGCGGCCAGCCCAGCGCAGAGACAAAGGCTCATCAACAAACGGGATTTGTTCATTCCGTACTCCCCACAGACAAAGTCTGCGCCAAACGCAGAGGCAGGTAGACCAGGCTCAGTTCCTTCTCGGAAATCCGCTCGATCCGCCAGGTTTCGTCGATGACATCCCCCTTGCGCACGACGTATATTTTTTCGCCGCTCTGCAAGAACACCTGCAGATCGGAATGGTCATGCAGCCTGCCGACAAACTGGAAGGGCAACGGTGGTGCCGTGGGGACTTGCACCACCGGAGTAACGACTACCGGTTGTTCAGTGACGGTGCCAGGGGCCGGCGCCGCTATCCAGCTGCGGGCGGCGAACAGGTCGCCTGCCGGGCTCAGGTCCTTGATCGGCGCCAGCGCAGCGGCACTCGATGCAGCCGTCGGTGCGCCCGGGGTCTTGCCCTTGACTGGGGTAGCCACGGTGGCCACCGCAAGGTCGCTGTCGTCGGCCTGATTGAAGTATTCGGGGAGCCAGGCGAGCGCTGCCGCTACACCGAAGAACGCCACCCAACCCGCCACGCGTTTGGTATTCATCATGACCTCGACAGGTAAAGGGTCATGCGGATCCGCCCGGTCAGGTCGGTATCGGCGATATTCTTGCGCGAAAGCTCCACATCCTCGAGCACCACTGCTGGCAACTGGCCGAGCAAGGCGTGCAGGAAACGCCGCAGTTGCGGGTAGCTGCCACGTACCGGCAGCAGAATCTGATAACGGGCCAGGTGCGTCTTGGGGTCCACGCCCAGGGAGTATTCACCCCGGGACAAGGTGATGCGCTCCTGGGCGGCCAGGGCATAGATCTTGTCGATGGCCACGGTCGCCTGGGGCTGGGATGGCAACTTGCTGCGGAAGTCGTCGAGCTGGCGCTGCGGCACCACCGGTGCGGCCACGCTGCCGTCTTCGACCTTGGCCAGGTACTCGGTGGCTTCGCGAGTCTGCTGGCTGAGACTTTGCAGCGACTCCCAGTCCGGCAGCAAACCTACCAGGCCATAGCTCAGCGCCAGCACCAGCATGGTCATCCCCGCCAGCCCCGGAACGCCCAGGCCTTGCAGGTATTCGTGGACGATCAATTTATGGATTTGCATCGCCGATCTCCCAGGTAGCCGACAGGTTGAACTGCACCGGGTGTTCCGGCACGTTGGCGACAATTTCGTGGCTCAGCAGCGACACGTCGGACAGCTCGTCGCTGGCTTCGAGGCGACGGTGGAAATCGAGCATGGCTTCCAGGTCCAGCGCCTCGGCGCTGATACGCACCTGGCCCTTGCGGGCGTCCGGGGTCAGGGTCAGCAGCGCAATGTTGTCCCGCGGCATGGCTTCAAGGGTGGCGAACAGGCGCTCCCAGGGGCGGCGCAACTGCTGGGAGACCTTGCGCATTTCCGCCAGGTTATGCGCCTGCTCGCGAATTTGCGCCGGGGTCAGGCTGAGTTTGCTGCCGGTATCGCCGGTGAGCACTCGCTGCGTGGTTTGCAGATGCCCCTGCTGCTGTTCGGCCTCGTTGCTCAGGTGCTGTTGCACCATCAGGCAAGTCAATGTCAGCACCACGCCACCGGCCAGCAGGCTCCAGCCCAAGGGGCCTGCACGGCGGCGCGGCTGAAAGTCGAGCATCAGGGGGCGCATGTCAGGCCACCGCCCGAGACATGAGGTACAGGCAATCGCGTGCGGCTGTCCGGTCTTCTTCGAGGCTGCGCAGCTGCACGCCGGGCACGTCGGGAGGCGAATCGATGCGCGCCGGTGCATGCAGGTAGACATTCAACGGCCGTTCGCTGGTGGAAGCCTGCAACTGGTTTTCACGACCGATCAGCGCGGTCAGCGCGGCATCGCTGTCGCTGCTGCCCACCGAACGCACCGAGGTCCAGCGTCCTTCCCGGGCCAGCAGCAACACGCTGCGCACCGGTTCGGCGACCACGAACAGGAAGTCCCCGGCTTCAAAGCTTTTATCGAAATGGTTGAACGCCGCCATCAGATACGGCTGCACCGAACGCAGGCGCAAACCGCGAGCACGGACCAGGGCGCGCAGGCGTTCGAGCAAGTCCTGTGGCAGCGCGGTGGCGATGCGATCGTAACCGGCGGGTTCGGCCGAGAGCACCAGGCTCCAGGGCTGCGTCGGGGCACCGTAGAGGTCTTCGAAACACAGGTGGGCGAAGCCGAGCAATTCGGCCGGGCTGCTGATCTGCTCACTCCAGGGCACCAGGCAATAGCGGCTGAAGTGCCCGGAGATCACCACGGTCAGTTCCGCCCTGGCAACGCTGTGTTCGGCCAGCAAGCGGTCAAGGGTATCGAGGGCCACCGTCCAGGCCTGGAAGCCTTCGTCGATGTAGCCGACGCTGCCCAGCCAGTGGGTTGCAGCACCCTGCCGTTGCCCCAGGCCAACACCGTTGGCGCCGAGCACGGCGACAAATTGCTCACGAGATGAAAGTGACACGATTGATCTCCTCGAGCGTCGTCCGGCCTTGTTCCACCATCTCCAGCGCCGACTCGCGCAACAGTCGCAAGCCACGCTTGCAGGCGTGCGCCTTGATTTTCGAAATGGGCTGGCGCTCGACGATCATTTGCCGCAATTCGTCGTCCAGATGCAGCAATTCGGCAATCGCGCTACGCCCGCGATAACCGGTGCCCCGGCAATGCCCGCAGCCCTTGCCGTGGACGAACTGGTAGTGAGCGACCTTTTGCGGATCGAGCCCCGAGACCTCCAGTTCTTCTTGGGTCGGGCTGTAGGGGCTGCTGCAGCTGGTGCAGACCAGGCGGATCAAACGCTGGGCCAGCACGGCATTGAGAGCCGAGACCAGGCTGTAGGGATCGATTTCCATCTGGGTGAAACGGCCGATCACGTCGAACACGTTGTTGGCATGAATGGTGGTGAACACCAGGTGACCGGTGAGCGCCGATTGCACGGCGATCTGTGCGGTGTCCGGGTCGCGGATTTCACCGACCATGATCTTGTCCGGGTCATGGCGCAGGATCGAGCGCAGGCCCCGGGCAAAGGTCAGGCCTTTCTTCTCGTTGACGGGGATCTGCAGCACGCCCGGCAGTTGATACTCCACCGGGTCTTCAATGGTGATGATCTTGTCCACGCCGTGGTTGATCTCGGTGATCATCGCGTACAGGGTGGTGGTCTTGCCGCTACCGGTCGGCCCGGTCACCAGCACCATGCCATAGGGTTCGGCGGCCAGCCGTCGCAACTGGCGCAAGGTTTCTTCTTCAAAACCCAGGGCCTGCAATTGCACACCGCAGACCTTGTCCGCCAGGTCCTGTTTATCGAGGACCCGCAGCACCGCGTCTTCCCCAAAAATGCTCGGCATGATCGACACCCGGAAGTCGATCTGCCGGCCGCTGATGCCGATCTTGAAGCGGCCATCCTGAGGCACGCGTTTTTCGCCGATGTCCAGTTCGGCCATGACCTTGACCCGGGAAATCACTTGTTCGGCGAATTCGTTGCCCTGGATCTTGCTGATGTTGTTGAGCACACCGTCGATCCGGTACTTGATCACCAGGCCGCTGCCGGTGGTGCCGAGGTGGATGTCGCTGGCGTGCATTTTCAGCGCGTCGTACAGGGTCGAGTTGACCAGTTTGACGACAACGCTGGAATCTTCGCTGATGCTGGTCAGGGACAGGCTTTGCAGGTTATCGATCTCGGCGCCGGCGTCGCTCTGGGCGTTGAGCGACTCCACCGCATGGAAGCTTTCTTCGTGACGCGCCAGGTAGGCCTTCAGGTCATCGGCATGCACCAGATACAGCGGCGCGCCTTGCAGGCATTCATCGATCCAGGCCAGGCGCGCACTGTCGAAAGGGTCGGCGAACACACCGATGACCGCATCGTTATGACGCAGCAGAGTGAATTCGCGCTTGAGGCATTGGGCCAGGGTGACCCGGTCGAACACCGGGGTGGAATTGAACAGGCTATCGGTGTCGAGCACCGGGTAGTGCAGGGTTACGCCGAGGCATTGAATGAAGGGCATGGGAGCCAGTTCGCACAGTCCCCCCAGGGCGTCCAGCATCCGCTCGCCGGAACTGGTGGCAAGGGCCCGGGCCTGGGCCAGTTGCTCACTGCTGAAACGAGTCGGTGCACATTCCGGTTGCGCCGGTTCTACGGCAAGGGATAGACGGTCCATGGCTTGCTCTCCAACGCCCGGGGCTTTGGGCCCTGTCGGCGCGGCGAGCCATTTCGGCGCAGGCCGAAACGTCTTGTCGCGCCACTACTCCCCGGTGAGCAATTGTTCGTCGTCTGGAGCCTTGGTGGCCGATGTACTTTTTCGGCGATCTGCCAGCACCCAACTACCGTCGTACAACTGCAACGGGAAACTCTCGGTCCTGCTCTGGCGTCGTTCGACAAAGCCTTCGCAAGTGCTCACTCCCGCTTTGGGTTCGCGTTGCCTGCCCAGAAGATCAAGCACTGCACGGGCCAATTCCGCCAATGGAAACGGCTTGAACAGGATATGGCTGACGCCCAGTTGCCGGGCCCGCTCACAAACTTCCGCGGTGGGGTGCCCTGTGATCAGCACGAAATGACACTTCCTGTTCTGGCGGACGGCATCGAGCAACTGAAAGCCTTCCATATCGGGCAAGCGGTAATCGAACACCATCACATCGGGCGCGAAATCGTCAGCTTCAGCGATTCCTTGCGCACCGTCGTGGGCAATCCGGACTTCCAGTGCTTGCGCCTGCAGGTAACCCTGGAGGTTCTCCGCCAGCAACTGTTCGTCATCAACAACCAGTACTTTGTTTAACAAGGTGGACTCCTTGAAACCGCAGGTCCGGGATTTGAACCTGACGGAGTGCGCGCCCTGACAGGACTAACGCATACTTCATGCCAGGCTGGGCGCCGGTAATTTTAGGACTTCATGTCCTTGAATTTAAAAAACAATGCCTTTTCGTACCGTAACTCCATCCCCCAGAAACGGGGAAAGCGACCTGATTGGCACTGATTTATTTCCCCCACTGTTGGGGAAACCCCCTATTGATCGTCAATCCGTTCGATTCGATTGCGCGAGCGCAATGGCGCCGACGCCCTCTTCCCGGTTAAGCGTAGCCCTGCGATTTCGACAGTGAAAGCGTCTGCACCGGGTGGTATCGAGTTTCATGATCGGCCTCCGGTCAGGGCTTGGCAGCAATGGGTTTATAGGGCGCGACCAGGAAGAAACGCTGATCCGGCAGATCCACCGTGACGATATGGGCACCGCTCAGGCCCAGGCGTCGGCCCGGGCCAAAGCTCATCAGTGGCGTCAGCCCGGTATCGAAGTCACGCAGGCCTTCCAGAGCACTGACCAGCTTCTCGCGACTGGCATTGCGCCCGGCCTGCTTCATGCCTTCACTGAGCAGCATCATCGAACTGAACGCGCCCACTTGCAGCACCGCGTGCTGGCCACCGAGGCCCTGATGTTCGCGCAGTTGGGTCAGGGCCAGGCGCCCGGCCAGGGTCCAGTCGCTGGGCACGAACGGATAGGCCAGGAACACCCGCCGGGAAAATCCGCTGGGCATCTGCGTCAGATTGCCCGCCACCTGGTTCGAGGCTGCGAACAGGTAAGGCACCTGTCCCGCTGTTTGCAAGCGCTCGGCCAGGCGACTGAAGCCGCTGCTGCTGCCCAGGTAAAATACCGAGCGCGACCCCAAGGGAAAATCATCCCCGGCCGGGTCGTAGGCTTGCAGGCTGACCTTTTGCCAGGCGTGCCCCTGCAAGTATTTGCTGAGGTCTTGCGCCGCCAGACGTTGGCCGGGTTCGTCCGGGTAGGCGATCAGCGTCGGCCCCTGAAGCACCCGCAGGCTGGCCCTGGCGTAGTCGGCCAGGGCGATCAATTGCTCGCGAAGGCCCGGCAGCGGTTCGAATATCTGCGGGCTGGTATAGGGCGTGCCTTGCAAGGACAGCGGCCCGATCAGGGGAATGCCGGCCCGTTCCAGACGTACGGCGAAGCTCCCGTCCAATGCCGGCGCCAGCGGTGCGATCAGGGCAAACACCTGCTCTTCGTCGATCAACCGATCCAGCGCCTTTTCGGCACTGGCGCGGTCGGCACCGGGGTCGAGGATGGTCAGGCGCAACTGCCGGCCATGAATTCCGCCCGCCTCGTTGATGCGCGCCACGCAGCCGTTGAGCACCGCCGCCACCGTGATGCCCTCCTCGCCCAAGGGTCCGGAACCCGGCAACAACGTGCCCAGGTGCAGACTGTCTGGGGCCAGGCCCGGGTCGCTGTCGGCGGCCAGGTGCTTGAGGTACGCCGTGAGGTTGCGTTGATCGATCATCGACAACACGAACCGTGGCATCGTTGGATCGAGCTGGTTGTTGCCCGGATCGCGCCCCTCCTGCACCGCCCGCGCCAGGGTGGTTTCACTGTAGGCCGGGTAACTGCGGCCGTTGATGTGCTGTTGGCCCTGGCTGCTGGCCAGTCTCGACCAGCGCAGGTCTGGCGGGCGCACCTCGCCTTCCGGGCGCCCGAGGCCATCTTCACCATGACAACTGGCGCACGGCAGGCGGCTGGCCGGCAGCAGCATGCCCGCTGCGCCGACCCGGACCATGACCGGATCGCCGTTGGCCGACACGCCTTCGTGGTACAACCGTTTCCCGGCACTTTCGCTGAGGCTCAGCGGCAGTGCCTGGGCGGTGAACGCGATGCCGCCGAAGAGCAGCAGGCCAAGGACGAGGGCAGTATTCATGGCCGTGGCTCCGCGACCGGGGCAACGGGACGGATTTTGCTCCAGCGTCTGTTCGCCGCGTCACCGACGATCCACCGGGTGGAGTGTTGCGCGGGGGTCGGCAGGATCTGGTCGATGCGCCCCCATACAAGGTCCATTTGCACCTTGTCTTCGGTAAGAAAAAACCAGTGGGGCCCATCGATGCCCTGTTTCAAGGTGCAAGCCTTGAGTACCGCCGCAGTGTTACGCAGCGGATCACTGGCAAGGGAGATAAAGGTGCTGCCGTTCTGGCCCTGCAAGGGTGTGCAGGGCAAGCAGGTTTTCCTGTCGAGGGCGCTCATGGCTGATGCTCCATGGCGATGGCGGTGTGCTTGGCGTGGGCGTTTCGTTCGCCTCTGAGCCTCTCGACGGCCCGGGCCAGCTCCGTCGGGTCGGTGAGACCGTAGTAGCGGGTCCAGGAACGGTTGTTGCCGTCCCCCACCAGAATCAGCGGCGAGTGGTTCTCGAAGCCACCGCTGTAGGCGCCAAGGCCCTTGAGGGTGGCATCGACCGACTGCGGCGAACCGGTCAGCCAGCTCCAGCCTGGCCCCTTCTGGAAGGTGCGGGCGTAGTCATTCAGCCGTTGGGGATCATCACGCTGCGGGTCGATGCTGATCGACACCAGTTGCACCTCGGTGCCGACCCGCGCGCCCAACTGTTTTTGCACCCTGCCCATGATCGAGGACACCACCGGGCAGACCGTGGTGCAGTTGGTGTAGATGAAACCCATGACCACGATCTTGTTGCTCACCAGGTCTTTTTCCAGGCTGACGACCTTGCCGTTCTGGTCCAGCAGGGTCACGTCGGCAAACCTGATCCGGGCGGTCTGCGGGTTGGCGGTGCTGGCCGACATATCGTGCCCGGTGTGCTCGTCCACCGAGTGTGCCGGCGCCTGGTCGATACCGAAGACCAACAGGCAGAACGTCAGCAGGCCGCGATGCGCGAATCGGTCCATGTCTGTTTCCTCTTGGTGGTGTATCGCGACTTCTCGACAAATCGACCGGAGCAATCCGCATGCCACAAAAAAATACGTTATTAATCAGCTTGTTATAATTACGACTTGATAGGTCGGGGGATTTACCCCACCCAATCCCCCCACTTTTTCGCCGGGGCCATCATTCCCCACTATTGGGGAAAAATCCCCCGGGGGTTTCGATCACAGCGGCGCATCCGCGGGCAACCCCTGCAAACGCCGATACTGGTTCAGCACGCTGGGCACATAACGCTGGGTCTCGGCGAACGGAGGGACCACGTTGCCCCGGCTGAGCACCGCTTGCGGGCCGGCGTTATAGGCCGCCACGGCGAGGCGGATATCGTTGTCGAACATCGTCATCAGGCGCTTGAGATAGCGGGCGCCGCCCTGGATGTTGGCCTTGGGGTCGTAGACATTGGTCACACCCATTTCGCGGGCAGTGTCGGGCATCAACTGCATAAGCCCGCGAGCACCCTTGGGTGAGGTGGCGCGGGCGTTGTAGCTCGATTCGGTCTTGATCACTGCGTGAATCAGCGCCGCCGGCAGTTCGTTGGCCGTGGCTGCCGCCGCCACCAGCTCGGCATAGGGTTGCGCGGCGATCATCTGCGGTTGCTGATCGAGGCTGACCACCGCCGCATCGGGCTCACGAATCACCCGTTCATAGTGGCGTCCGGGGCGGTGGACGTTGGACAGGACGTAGCTGCCATTGGCGTCCACGGAAACAAACACATCGGCCTGTGCGGCGCCGGCCAGTACAAGCAGACCCAGTAATCCGGTAGTGAGTGTTTTCATTGTTATACCTCCCCTTCCGGCCCCGAAAATTGGGGCAATTGCCCCAATGGCCAGTCGTGCACCAGCCATACGCAAGCACTGTGCCGTAAGCGAGAAGGCCCGTAGTACGGGGGGGGCGCGCCAGGGTCAGCAATCGTGAGCATGGCAATTGCATGCAACTACATGGCAACTCTGCTGCCGACTGAGTGAGGTCATCATGAATCAGCGACTGTCTTATGCCCGGCGACCCCAAGGCGGGTTCACCTTGCTCGAACTGTTGGTAGTGCTGGTGGTACTGGGGCTGTTGGCCGGCATCGTGGCGCCGAAGTATTTCGCCCAACTGGGCCGTTCCGAAGTGAAAGTGGCCAAGGCGCAAATAGAGGGCTTGAGCAAAGCCCTGGACCTTTACCGCCTGGAAGTCGGCCATTACCCATCGACCGAACAAGGCTTGCAGGCGCTGGTCACCGCCCCCGCCGACGAACCGCGCTGGACCGGCCCGTACCTGCAGAAAAAACTCCCGCAAGACCCCTGGGGCCGCAACTACGCCTATCGCTATCCCGGTGAAAACAGCGAGTACGACCTGTTGTCCATGGGCAAGGACGGGCAGCCCGGTGGCGAAGGCGAGAACGCCGAAGTCACCAACTGGAACTGACGGGAATGGCGACCATGCGCTTTCATCTCAAGGCCGTTGGCAAGGCCGGTGTCGTCTCGATGACCGTCGAAGCACCGGGGCACAGCGAAGCCAGGCGCATCGTCGAAGACCAGGGCCTGCGGGTGGTCAGCCTGCACGCCGAGCGACATTGGCGCGCGTTGCGCCTGCACAAGCGCGAGACGTTCAACCTGGTGTTGTTCAGCCAGGAACTGACCACCCTGCTCAACGCAGGCCTGCCGTTGATCGATGCACTGGAAAGCCTGGCGGAAAAGGAAAACGCGCCACAGGCTCGCAAGACCTTGAACGAGTTGGTTCGCCTGCTTTACGAGGGTAAATCGTTTTCCCAGGCCCTGAGCCAGTTGTCGGCGGTTTTTCCTCCGCTGTACGTGGCGCTGGTGCAGTCCAGCGAGAAGACCGGCGCCGTGGGCGATGCCCTGGGCCGCTATGTCAGCTATCGCCAGCGCATGGACGAGGTTCGCCAGAAGATCATCAGCGCTTCGATCTACCCCTTGCTGTTGCTGGTGGTGGGCGGTGGCGTGGTTTTGTTTTTGATGGGGTATGTCGTACCGCGCTTCAGCCTGGTGTTTGAAGGGCTGGGGTCGAACCTGCCGTGGATGTCGCAGATCCTGATGAGCAGCGGCATGTTCCTGCACGCCCACCAGGGTGAATTCTTCGGTGGCTTGCTGGCCATCATCGTCGCCCTCACCCTGCTCCAGCGCCAGCCGGCGTTTCGTCGGGGGCTGGACCGACTGATCGAAAAACTCCCCGCGGTGCACCAGCGCATCTTCATGTATGAACTGGCGCGCTTCTACCGTTCGCTGGGGATTCTGCTACAAGGTGGCATCCCTCTGGTCACTGCCATGGGCATGGTCCGTGGCCTGCTCAGCGTCGCCTCCCGCACGCGCCTGGATCAGGCCTGCGACCGGGTGCGCGAAGGGCAATCACTCTCTGCCGCGCTGGAACTCAATCACCTGGTGACCCCCGTGTCCCTGCGCCTGCTGCGTGCCGGCGAACAGTCCGGCAACCTCGGGCAAATGATGGAGCGCAGCGCCGACTTCTACGACGAAGAAATCAGCCGCTGGATCGAATGGTTCGTGCGGCTGTTCGAACCCTTGCTGATGACCTTCATCGGCCTGCTGATCGGGGTGATCGTGATCCTGATGTACATCCCGATTTTCGAACTGGCCTCGAGCATTCACTGACCCTTTGGAGTTGACCCTTTAGAAGCAGGTCCGGCCGTGCATCGCATTCTTTTTCAACGTTCCAGCCGAATAAATCGGTGCGTTGAACTGTTCATCTAGTTCCCATGGGGAAAAAAGGCAGCACATTGCAATGTTCATCAACGTTCCAATCTGAATAAAAAAGACGGAGAACGACATGCTCATCAATAAGCTTTTACTGGCAGTAGCTATTGGCGCGGTTCTGTCGGCGTCTACCGTATTGATTCCGGACAGCCTGTCCGGAGTTTCCAGTGCTCAGGCCAAGGATGGGGGGGGTAGTGGCGGCGGCGGTGGTGGTGGCGGAAGTGGTGGTGGTGGCGGAGGAAGTGGTGGTGGCGGTGGAGGCGGCAGTGGTGGTGGCGGCGGCGGCAGTGGCGGTGGTGGCGGCGGCAGTGGTGGTGGCGGTAGTCACGGTGGAAGCGGCAGTGGCGGCAACAGCGGCAGCGGCCACAGTGGCGATCATGGCAGCAACAGCGGCCATGGCAGTGCCAACAGCGGTTCGAGTCACTCCGGAACGGCCTCGTCCTCAGGTCGCAGCGGCACCCATGATGAGCCCGGCGATGACCATGGGGTTCATGCCAATGGCGAGCCCGGTGATGACCGTGGCGTGCATGCCAATGGCGAGCCCGGTGATGACCGTGGCGTGCATGCCAATGGCGAGCCCGGTGATGACCGTGGCGTGCATGCCAATGGCGAGCCCGGCGATGACCGCGGTGTCCATGCCGAACCCGGTGATGACAAAAGGAGCTGATCCCAGCTGATTCCCATACAACACAAAACCCTGTGGGAGCGCCGCACCGCCGCTCCCACAATAGATTGTGTGAACCATCTCATTACAACCCACCCTCAGACTGATCCAGTTCCTCGCGCAAGAACTCAACCAGCGCCTGCACCGGCCGCGAACTCTGCCGGTGTTGCGGATAGACCGCCGATAACGTCAGCGGCTCGGGGCGCAAATCCTCCAGCACCTCCACCAGTCGCCCATCCTTCAACGCCGAGCCGACAATGAACGTAGGCAAATACGTGATCCCCAGCCCGGCGATCGCCGCATCCTTGAGCAGTTCACCGTTGTTGACGCGCATCCGCCCGCTGACATTGACACTCAATGATTTGCCCTGCCCCGCAAACCGCCATTGCACCTGTCGACCATGGCCATACGGCAGGCAGTCGTGACCGTGCAAGTCTTCAGGCTTGAGCGGTGTACCGCGCTCGGCCAGGTACGCCGGGCTTGCGCAGTACACCCGCTCAATGGAGGCAATGCGACGGGCGATCAGTGTCGAGTCCTCCAGTGTGCCGATGCGCAGCGCGAGGTCGTAGCCCTCACCGAGCAAATCCACGGGGCGATCGCTCAAATCCATCTCCACCGTCACGTCGCGATAGCGCTGCAAAAACACTGGCAACAGGCAGCCCAGATGGGCCAGTGCGAACGACAGCGGCGCACTCACCCGAATGGTCCCGCGTGGCTCGGTGGTCTGGCCGGCGATGCCCTGCTCCACTTGTTCGACTTCGCTGAGCAGGCGCAAGGCTGATTCGTAATAGCTCTGCCCCAGGGGTGTAACGTCCAGGCGCCGGGTCGAGCGATTGAGCAAGCGCACGCCCAGGCGCTCTTCGAGTTGCATCAAGCGGCGGCTGACAAACTGCTTGGACAGCCCCAATTGATCGGCGGCCGCCGTGAAGCTGCCGGAGTCCATGACCTGGCAAAAAATGCGCATATCTTCGAAGGGGTTCATTGTCACTTCCCGGTTGACAGTCAAACACTTTATAGCCGCTTTTTCCCTTCATGGCACACCATTAATCTTCGTTCACCGCACTGAAATCACCTTCCCCGAAGGATCTGCGATCTGTTTGCCGCAAGCATTTAAATGGAGTTCCCCATGTCCTTGCTCCTTGAGCATTTGCTTTCCCTGAGCGCACTGCTGTTGGTAGTCGACGCCCTGCTCTGGCACCTCGCGCCATTCAAGCATCGCGTCAGCCGGGTCGGTGTGCGCCTGGCGCTGTTTGTGCTGTTCAGCGCGGTGCTCATCAACGCCGGTGTCAGCCCGTTGCAGGCACCCTTGTTTGCCGAAGATCCCGTGGCACAACTGGGGGCCACGGCACTGGGGATTCTCTGGTGGCTGTACGCCGCGCGGGTGCTCACCGAAGTGATCGGCCTGGCCCTGATGCAGCGCATCGGCCACAGCGGCCGGCTGTTGCAGGATGTCATCGGCGCACTGGTGTTCCTGATTGCCGTGGTGGCCGCCGCCGGCTACGTGCTGGAGTTGCCGGTGAAAGGCTTGATGGCGACCTCCGGCGTCGTCGCCATCGTGGTGGGCCTGGCATTGCAGAGCACCTTGAGCGACGTGTTCTCCGGCATCGTGCTCAACACCACCAAGCCGTATCAGGTCGATGACCGGGTTTCCATCGACGGAATTGAAGGCAAGGTGCTGGACATCGACTGGCGTGCCACCCACCTGCTGACCAGCGCCGGCAGCACCGCGGTGGTGCCGAACTCGGTGGCGGCCAAGGCGAAGATCGTCAACCTCAGCCGCCCGTTCAACCTGCACGGCGTGTCCATCAGCATTCAAGTGCCCAACCACATCCGCCCGCGTCGGGTACTCGACGCCCTGGACCGCACTCTGCAAGGCAGCAGCAGCCTGCTGCTCGATCCGGCGCCGAAAGCCGTGCTCAAGGAAGCCGGCGAAACCATGTCCGAATACGTGGCCAGCGGCTTTATCGCCGAGTTGGGCAAAAAAGGTGAAGTGCGCAATCAACTGTTCGACCTGGCCCATCGGCACCTCGAAGCGGCAGGCATTTCCCGGCAACCCGATGGCGTGATCGAACCGTCGACCCGCGCACGGGCTTTGCTCGATGAAGTGAAAATCTTCCGTTCCCTGAGCGCCGAGGAGCGTGATCGCTTGGCCCAGAACATGGTGGCGCAACAATACACGGCCGGTGAAGTGGTGCTGGATCTGGAAGAAGTACCGGACAGCCTGTTCGTCATCGCCACTGGCGTGGTCAGCGCCACCGTCCCCGACGGCAGCACGCAGATCGAAGCCGGGCGCATGGGGCCGAGCGAAGTCATGGGCGAACAAAGCATCCTCGCCGACACGCCATCCCAGGCACGGTTCACCGCCATGACTTCAAGCATCATTTACCGCCTCGACAAATCCCTGACCCGCAGTTGCATGGCGCAACGACGGGAAGTCGACCGGGCGTTGAACAAGCTGCAAGCAGTGCGCCAGCAGAACAGCCGGATGGCGTTGATGACCAAGCCGGTGGCGGTCAGGAAAGGTGGGTTTTTGAGTTGGCTACAAAACCGTTGAAAGAAAAAAGATCGCAGCCTTCGGCAGCTCCTACAGGGAAACACATTCCGAAGTAGGAGCTGCCGAAGGCTGCGATCTTTTAAAGGCTGCTGGCCAAGCCAGCAGCCACAACCATTACTGCGCAGTAAATTTCATGTAGCTGTTGATCAGGTTGCGATAGTTCGGCAGGCGCTCGGACAGCAGGTTGGCCAGGCCTTCCATGTCGTTGCGCCAGTCGCCTTGCAGCTCGCAGGCGACCGAGAACCAGTTCAGCAGGTGCGCACCGGCAGCCGACATGCGTGCCCAGGCCGCTTGTTGCACGGTGGTGTTGAAGGTGCCGGAAGCGTCGGTCACCACAAACACCTCAAAGCCCTCGGCAATGGCCGACAGGGTCGGGAACGCCACGCACACGTCGGTCACCACACCGGCGATGATCAGTTGCTTGCGACCGGTGGCCTTGATCGCCTTGACGAAGTCTTCGTTGTCCCAGGCGTTGATCTGGCCCGGGCGAGCAATGAACGGCGCGTCCGGGAACTGCGCCTTGAGCTCCGGCACGATCGGGCCGTTCGGACCGCTGTCGAAACTGGTGGTGAGGATGGTCGGCAGCTTGAAGAACCTGGCGATGTCGCCCAGCGCCAGCACGTTGTTCTTGAACTCGTTGGGCGAGAAATCCTGTACCAGCGAGATCAGACCGGTCTGGTGGTCGACCAGCAAAACCACGGCATCGTCTTTGTTCAGGCGTTTGTACGGAACGTTGCTCATTGGAAACTCCTTGATGGATGGTTGTCGCAGTCAGCGCCGACCTGTTGGGCCGGCGCTTTTTTAAAAGAGTCAGAAGGCAAAACACGAGCAGCCAAAGGCGCCCCAGAAACCGGCAAAATCGCTGACCGGCGCGTTCGACAGGCGCGCCCGTTCATGACTGTGGGAATGCACCGCGCACGGGCCGCTGCAATGGTGAACCTGGGCCTGCATCGGCGACGTCGGGCGCCAGTGACCGGGCACCTTCACCACCGGCGACCAGTCCGGCAGTACCGGCACGCTGGCCGGCCCGAGTTTCTCGAAGTCACCGGCGCCGTAGACCACCTTGCCGCCGACCACGGTCAACACCGACTCGATCCACTTGATCGCCTCTTCATCGACGCTGAAAAAATCCGCGCTGAGGGCGGCGACATCGGCCAGTTGCCCGACCTTGATCTGGCCCTTCTTGCCTTGCTCCGACGAGAACCAGGCGCTGCCGTGGGTGAACAGTTCCAGCGCCGTCAGGCGTGAAAGGCCTTCGGCGTGCAACTCCATACCGCCGACGGTGCGGCCGCTGACCATCCAGTACAGCGAGGTCCACGGGTTGTAGCTCGACACCCGCGTCGCGTCGGTACCGGCGCCGACCGGCACACCTTCGGCCAGCATGCGTTTGATCGGTGGCGTGGCTTCGGCCGCTTTCGCGCCGTAACGCTCGACGAAATATTCACCCTGGAACGCCATGCGATCCTGGATCGCAATGCCGCCACCCAGCGCCCTCACCCGCTCGATGTTCTGCGGGGTGATGGTTTCGGCGTGGTCGAAAAACCACGGCAAGCCATTGAACGGAATGTCGCGATTGACCTTCTCGAACACATCGAGCATGCGGCTGATGGATTCGTTGTAGGTGGCGTGCAAACGGAACGGCCAGCGTTGCTCGACGAGGTGGCGCACCACCGGCTCCAGCTCGGCTTCCATGGTTTGCGGCAGGTCCGGGCGCGGTTCGAGGAAGTCTTCGAAGTCCGCCGCCGAGAACACCAGCATTTCCCCGGCGCCGTTGTGCCGCAGGAAATCGTCGCCCTGGTGCAGCTTCACGCTGCCGGTCCAGTTCTTGAAATCGGCCAACTCTTCCTTGGGCTTCTGGGTGAAGAGGTTGTAGGCGATGCGCACGGTCAGTTGCTCGTCCTTCGCCAACTGCTCGATCACCTGGTAATCATCCGGGTAATTCTGGAAACCGCCGCCGGCATCGATGGCGCTGGTCAGGCCCAGGCGATTGAGCTCGCGCATGAACTGGCGGGTCGAGTTGACCTGATACTCCAGCGGCAACTTCGGCCCCTTGGCCAGGGTCGAGTATAGAATCATCGCGTTGGGCCGCGCCACCAGCATGCCGGTCGGCTCGCCGTTGGCGTCACGCACGATCTCGCCCCCCGGCGGGTTCGGTGTGTCGCGGGTATAACCGGCGACGCGCAACGCGGCACGGTTGAGCAAGGCGCGGTCGTACAGGTGCAGCACAAACACCGGCGTATCCGGTGCCGCCTGATTGAGCTCCGCCAAGGTCGGCATGCGCTTCTCGGCGAACTGGAATTCGTTCCAGCCACCGACCACCCGCACCCATTGCGGCGTCGGCGTACGGTCGGCCTGCTCCTTGAGCATGCGCAAGGCATCGGCCAGGGACGGCACACCTTCCCAGCGCAGTTCCAGGTTGTAGTTCAAGCCGCCACGGATCAGGTGCAAGTGCGAGTCGTTGAGCCCGGGGATCACGCAGCGGCCCTTGAGGTCGATCACTTGTGTGCCCGAACCACGCAGGGCCATGGCTTGGGCATCGCTGCCGACCGCGACAAAACGCCCGTCGCTGATCGCCACGGCGCTGGCGAGCGGTTTCTCACGGTCAACGGTATGGAATTGACCATTGAACAGAATCAGATCGGCGTTCATCACGGTTCCTCGTGCAAAGTAGCGGGAGACAGCCAGGGCGCGAACAGACGCGTCGCCATGGGCATGAAGAGGTAAACCACCGACAGCACGATGGTCAGGGTGATCAGGAACGTGGCCACCACGTAGTTGGAGAGCAAGGCGTTGAGCCGTAGCAGCGGCCCCCAGAGCAGCGGTACCAGCAGGGTGTGCGGCAGGATCACCAGCAGCGTTACCACGGCCTGCTTCCAGCGCGGCGGTGGCGTACCGGCCTCGGCCTGGGGCGAGAACCAGAACTCGTTGACCGGATTGACCTCGGTCTGGTCGCCATCGGCCAGCATCGGCGCGGCTTCGTTGACCAGTTCCTGGCGTTGCGGTGAATCGAGCCAGCTCTGCATTGCCTCGGTCGAGCAAAAGCGCAGCACGCAGGTGTAGGTATCGAGGCCGGCATTCTTGCCGCGCACCACATCCACGCCCAGATGCCCGACGTTCTGCGCGGCCACCTTGACGATATTGCGCAGCCAGGCTTCATAAGGCACTTCGAAACCGGCCTTGACCCGGTGCTTGACGATCAGGGTCACCACCTCATCAGGTCCGGGACTGGCCGGCTCACGGCGATTGAGATCAGACATAACGCAAGGCTCCGACGAAACGGACATTGAGCGCCAGCCGTCCCGGCCCGGCGATGAAAATACTGGTGAACACGATCAACAACAGCCAGCCGAACTGGCCTTCGAAGAGGGTCCACTCTGGATGCACGATCAACATCGACACCCACAGCAAAAACAGAATAGGCAAACACGCCATACGCGCCAGCAACCCGGCAACGATCAGCAGCGGGCACACGACCTCGGCGAAAATCGCCAGCAGCAGCGTCAGGTTCGCGCCCAGATGGAAAGGGTCTTCAATGTTTTGCAGCTCGGCACTGTAGTGAAACAGCTTGGGCAAACCGTGTACCCACAACAGGAACAACCCGCCGCTGACCCGCAGGAACAGCAGCCCCCAGTCTTGCGCCCGATCATCGCGTCGCGAAGCGTCCATGGCCTACCCGCACAAATAAAAAACCACCGGCGTCGATACGCCGGGACAGGACTTGATAGTGCCGGGACGGGGGGAGGAAAAATTGAATGTACGTGCTCTGTTTGCGGGTGCGACAAAGATGCGCAATTCACCTGCAAAGCGCAGTCCCTGTGGCGAGGGGGCTTGCCCCCGCTGGGCTGCGAAGCGGCCCTAAATCCAGCAACCGTGATGCTTCAGGCAAACCGTGTTAACCGGTTCTACGACTGCTGCGCAGCCGAACGGGGGCAAGCCCCCTCGCCACAGGGATCAGTGGTTAGTCTTGCGGGTCGATATTATCCAGCGCCCGGTTCACCGCCAGCTCACCCAACATGATGATCTGCGCAATTCCCAGCAGTGAATTGCGATGAGGGCTTTGCAGAAATCCCGCAAGGTCGCTGGCCATGATGCTGGCCGAGGCCAGGGATTCGCAGGCGTGGGCCAATAGCGTTTCGGTGTTGATGTCGGGGGCGATGACAAACATCGTGCTGGGTTTATGCGATGGAGCCGGATCTTTTGCGGGGTTGAGGTAGTGATCCAGTGCGCGGTCGGCGGCTTCGTGGAGTTTTCTGGAGTCGAGCGAATCGTAGGGGGAAACGTCGTCGGATTGCGGGGGATTCGGGGTTGGTTTGAACATGGCGGAGCTCCTTTATACCTGGTGAAACCACCAAAACCCGTCGCTAAACAAGTAAGGGTGGCAGCTGTACGCAGGTTAGCGAACCGGGAGGTATAAGACCCGGCAGACCCGAAGGCCTCCCGCGCACAGCCACCATGTCGAAAATTGCAAACACACGAATATGTGCAATAGAGACTGGAGCCTTGTTGCGCTTATACCTGGTCGGGTCGCTAAACCCGGCCGCTGAATTTGCAGCGACAGGTAAACGATAAAGACCGGGTACAAGACTCACAAGCCGGCGGATTCTGGCGTAGTTGTAGGCAACGACGCAAGGCGGTGTGGCTTTCAGGAATAGAGGCTGACGGCTTTTAAACAGGGCTGTCAGAACACTGCATATTCCCTGTGTGCGAGCTTGCTCGCGATGGCGGCATTACATCCGGCATTGGTGTTGACTGATCCACCGCTATCGCGAGCAGGCTCGCTCCCACAGAAAAGCAAAGGCAGAGCGGCGTACACCCACGCTTCTCACCACTCATCAGGCCGAGCGTTAGCTCGCCTGCAGCTCTTGATCTTGATCCACCCGCCCCCTCGGAAGGCTGAGCGCAGGTGTTTAACCGGGGATGGGCGCGCAGCGCCGTTCGACGCAGTCGAACACATTGCATGTAGGTCGAAGCGAAGCCGACCGGAGGGCAATGCCCCCGGATGAATGCCGGAGCGAAGGAACCCCGAGCCTTAGCGAGGGGCCGTACGTAAGGGGCGAGACCTTTGGTTACTTTGGGCTGGGCCGGCACTCCGGCGTTTGCCAAAGTGACCCGCTGTAAGAGCGGAACCATAAGTGGCCGTGACCGCAGAAACGGATATGTACTCAATCACCCAAGAACCTGGTCGGCCCAGAGGCCGCCAAGGTCAACAACTAGGGAATATCCAAAGCCAAAGACATGAACTGACCAATCCGCGACCGCAACCACCGCTCCGCCGGATCATTGTCATGCACCCCGCTCCAGGCCATCGACAACTGCGCCGCCTCAATCTCGAACGGCGGATCCTCAGCCCGCAACCCACACCCCTCGACCAAAGCACACGCCGCATAATCCGGCACAGTGGCAATCATCTCGGTCCCGGCAAGCAATGCCCGCAACCCACTGAACTGCGGCACCCCCAGCACCACACGACGACTGCGCCCGACCTTCGCCAGATCCAGGTCGATATTGCCGCTCAAATCCCCCGAGAACGACACCATCGCATGGGGCCGCTCGCAGTACTCATCCAGGGTCAGCGTCCCGGGACGGGTGTCACCGCGCAGCACCTTGCAGGGAATATCGCGCAGCTTCTTGCGCTTGGCATTGGCCGGCAGATCCGTGGTGTAACTCACGCCCACCGAGATTTCCCCCGACGCCAGCAGCGTCGGCATCAACAGGTAATTGGCCCGCCGCACGACCACGACGATGCCCGGCGCTTCCTCCTGCAACTGACGCAGCAACGGCGGAAACAAACCGAACTCGGCATCGTCCGACAGCCCAATGCGAAACACATCGCAACTGGTCGCCGGATCGAACTCCTTGGCCCGGCTGACCGCACCGGAAATGGTGTCCATCGCCGGTTGCAACTCCTTGAGAATCGCCAGCGCCCGCGCCGTCGGCTCCATGCCACGACCGTTGCGCAGCAGCAACGGGTCGTCGAACAGGTCGCGCAAACGCCCCAGCGCGGCGCTCACCGCCGGCTGCCCCATGAACAGTTTTTCCGCGACGCGGGTCAGGTTCTTTTCGAACATCAGGGCCTCGAAAATCACCAGCAGGTTCATGTCGACGCGACGCAGATCGTTACGGTTCATAGGCTCGGGTTCCTTGTATGTTCGGCCAGGCGCGAGAGCTGTCGACTTTACTCGATCAACGGTACGTTTGCCGCTCGTTTGTACGGCCCGTACTCCACCGGCACCCACTGGAAATGCTTGCCTTCGGCGGTGATATGACCGATACCGGGAAATGGCAGGTGCGCCGCCGTCACCCAGGTCTTGCTGGCGGCAGCGGCACTGAACACCTGGTTGCGGCTTTTGATCGCATGCTGGCTGTCGACGTCGAAACCGATCGATACCTCAGGATGCAGGAACTGCACGGCGAGGTTGTGCACCAGGTCGCCCATGAACAGAATGCTTTGCCCTTGAGACGTGAAACGGTACGTGGTGCTGCCCGGCGTGTGCCCGGCTTCCAGTTGCGCCTCGACCACGCCCGGTAGCGGTGACTGGCCGGGGGTGAAGGTCTTGAAACGGCCGGCGGCCACGTAAGGCGCGGTGGAATCCTGGGCGATTTTGAAGTAGCCCTTGGCCGCTTCCGGTGCCTTGGCCAATGCCTGCGGATCGAGCCAGTAGTCGGCCTCGGCCTTGGCGGCATACACCGTGGCGTTGGCGAACAGCGGTTGCTGTTGGCCGTCCACCAGGCCGCAGACATGATCAAGGTGCAGGTGGGTGATCAGGATGGCGTCCACTTGCTCCGGTTTGTAGCCGGCCGCTTGCAGGTTGGCCGGCAACTGGCCGGCGGTAGGGCCGATGCACTGCCCTGCCCCAGTGTCGATCAGGATCAGCTGTTTACCGGTGTTGACCAGAAAGGCGTTGAAGGCGGTCTGTACCCCCGGGGTTTCAATCGAACGACGGGCCAGCAGTGCGCGGATCCGGTCCTGGCTCATGCCCTGCAACAGCTTGGGCGACAGATCGTTGTAGCCGTCGAACAGCGCCGTCACTTCGTAATCCCCCAGCGCCAGGCGGAAGTATCCGGGTACTTGCGTGCCCACCTGCGCGGGCGCCTGGGCCTGTGCGCCGGCAGATATCAGCGCCAGGCCGATGGCGCCGAGCGTTCCCTGCAATGTCCGTTTCATCTGATTACCTTTCCAGGCCAAGCGGCGGTCCGTTATAGCCCGCTCCATTGTGCGCATCTTGTGCCAATCGCCGCTGCCCGCACTTGCAACGATGTGCTGTGTTCACACCCTCGGGCATGGAATTAACAACGTTTAACTCGTCAGCCGCATCGGCCGCCTCCAACAATGAAGCCCTCAGCGCAGAACTGTTTTTTTCCAGAGTAACGGTGCTGATCGCTCGAACCGGGCGCCAGCGCTTTTCCTCCCCGACCGGACAATGGCCATGGCTTACCCACAGCACACCACCGCCCGCGCACCTGCCAGCGAACCGCGCAAGCCCCACACCGGCGGCCTCAGCCCACAACGCGAAAAACTGGTTAAACAACTGATCCTCGAGCGTCTGGGCGACAGCCTGGAAGTCACTGAACTGGCACAGGCTTGCGCCCTGTCGCGCAGTCACTTCTCGCGCGCGTTCAAGTGCAGCACAGGCCTCTCGCCACAGGACTGGATTCGTCAGCAGCGCATTTCCCTGGCCAAGCAATTGATCCAATACACCGGCCTGAGCCTCACGCAGATCAGTCTCGAATGCGGTTTCTGCGATCAGGCGCACTTCTGCCACATCTTCACCCGCAGCGAAGGCATCAATCCGTTTGCCTGGCGCTGTCAGGTGGTGCATGGCCTTAAAAGCAAAAGATCGCAGCCTTCGGCAGCTCCTACGGGTATACACGCTGGCGTGTAGGCGCTGGCGAAGCCTGCGATCTCTTGATCTGTGCTTTTTAACCTTTCAAGAACGCCAACAGGTCAGCATTGAGCTGGTCCTTGTGGGTGTCCGTCAAACCGTGAGGGGCGCCCGGGTAAATCTTCAGGGTCGAGCCCTTCACCAGCCTGGCGGAGGAGACGCCCGCCGCTTCGTACGGCACAACCTGATCCGCGTCGCCATGCACCACCAGGGTCGGCACGTCGAACTTCTTCAAATCTTCGGTGAAGTCGGTTTCCGAGAACGCCTTGATGCAGTCATAGGCGTTCTTGTGGCCGGCCATCATGCCTTGCATCCAGAACCAGTCGATCATGCCCTGGGACGGTTTCGCGTCGGGTTTGTTGAAACCGAAGAACGGGCCGCTGGCGAGGTCGATGTACAGCTGCGAGCGGTCGGCCAGCGAGGCCTGGCGAATGCCGTCGAACACTTCCAGCGGCAGGCCGTCGGGGTTGGCTTCGGTCTTGAGCATCTGCGGCGGTACCGCGGAAATCAGCCCGGCCTTGGCCACGCGGCCGGTGCCATGGCGACCGATGTAACGCGCCACCTCGCCACCGCCGGTGGAGAAGCCGAACAGCACGGCGTTTTGCAGGTCCAGCAGTTCGATCAACTGCGCCAGGTCGTCGGCGTAATGGTCCATGTCATTGCCCGACCACGGCTGGCTGGAGCGCCCATGACCACGACGGTCGTGGGCGATGACCCGGAAGCCTTTGGAGGCCAGGAAGATCATCTGCGATTCCCAGCTGTCGGCGTTGAGCGGCCAGCCGTGACTAAAGATAATCGGCTGACCGGTGCCCCAGTCCTTGTAGTAGATCTCGACGCCGTCGCGGGTAGTGAAGGTGCTCATGGGTGATGCCTCCTTAACGAGGGTTGGGGGTGAAACAAACCGGTAACAGGTTCATGCGATCGGCCAGGCGCGCCACCCGCTCGCCCAGGTGCGCGGCGGTGCAGCGATCCTCGGGGGGTGGCGCATCGTCTGGGGATTGCTCGACATTCGACTGGGCCATGGCGCCCAGCGAGCTGCCCAGGCGATTGAGTTGGCCGTTGAACGCGCCGGTGCTGGAGCGTGCCGGCAGCAGGTCGAGGCCGACCCAGATCATCGAGTGCTGGGCGGCGAACACCGCCATTTGCAGCAAGGTGTTGAGCTTGTCGCCGCACAGGCTGCCGGAATTGGTGAAGCCCGCCGCGAGTTTGTCGCGCCAGGGCTGGGTCAGGTAGAACGCCGCCGTGGCCTCCATGAACGCCTTGAAGGCCGCCGAGGCGCTGCCCATGTAGGTCGGCGCGCCGAAGATGATGGCGTCGGCGCTGTGCAGCCGCGCCCAGTGCCCGTCCACTTCCTCGACCGGGATCAACTGGCAGGTGCTGCCCAGGTGCCGCTCCACGCCCGCGGCAACGGCTTCGGCCATGACCCGGGTGTGCCCGTAGCCACTGTGATAGACCACCACCACGTTGCTCATTGCTGTGTCCTTAGTGGGAGCGGCTCGCGGCTGACTGACATTTCATCCCTGCCTTCAGTGGAAGTTGAAGAAGGAGAGTTTTGGACGCAGAGCGGACGCAGGACGAGTTAAACGTTGTTAATTTTCCTTGGCGCGCAAAAAGCCCCGGCACGTCCTGCCCATCTGTCGCACCCAATGTTTTCGGGACCGACAGCCACTGGCCGATACGCTAGAGTCAATGCCTGCCCCTTCAGTCACCCGGGCGGCGCATTGCGCTCTGTAACAAACCTGAGGAATATGCTCGAAAACCGCGTACTAGACGGATGCAGCAGGAGCGACTCGTTGACCCTTTCCCCCGAACAGGCTGTGCATTTCGGTCCCTACCGGGTCTACCCCGACCAACGCCTGGTGATGGAGGCCGACCAGCCTTTACGCCTGGGCCGACGCGCCATGGACATCCTGTTGATCCTGCTTGAGCACGCCGGCAACGTGGTCAGCAAGCAGCAACTGATCGCTCGGGTCTGGCCCAACAGCGTGGTCGAAGACATCAACCTGCGGGTCCACATGGCCGCGTTGCGCAAGGCGCTCGGCGACGGTCAGGCCGGCCAGCGCTACATCGTCACCGTGGCCCAGCGCGGGTACAGCTTCGTCGCACCGCACTCACTGGACCAGGCCGAGCAACTGTCGGCGCCCACCGCCCCCACGCCGGGCCGGCATAACCTGCCGGTGCGTCGCACGCGCATGATCGGCCGGCGGACGCTGGTCGACAATCTGGTGGTGCAACTGCCACGCCAGCGCTTCATCACCCTCGTCGGCCCCGGCGGCATCGGCAAGACCACCGTGGCCTTGCGAGTCGCCGAGCAAATGATCGGTCGCTACCCGGACGGCATTCGCCTGCTGGACCTGGCCCCGATTAACTGCCCGCTGATGATCGACGGCCACCTGGCGACATTGCTCGAACTGGCCCTGCACGACGACCAGCCCCTGGGCGGTCTTGCCGACTGTCTGCGCGACAGGCGAATGCTGTTGGTCATCGACAACTGCGAACACCTGGTCGACGCCATCGCCCAGCTCTGCGAAAACATTCTGCGCAGTGCGCCGCACGTGCATATTCTCGCCACCAGCCGCGAGAGCCTGCGGGCCGAAGGGGAATTCGTCCAGCGCCTGGAATCACTCGACTGCCCGCCGCCCATCGCCGTCCTCGACCGCGCCCAGGCCATGACCTTTTCCGCCCTGCAACTGTTTGTCGAGCGGGCCATGGCCAGCCATGACAGCTTTGAACTGACGGACGATGAGCTGCCGCTGTTGATCGAGATCTGCCACCGACTGGATGGCATTCCACTGGCCATCGAACTGGCGGCGGCGCAGGTGGGCAACTTCGGATTGCCCGGCTTGCTGGCGCAACTGCAAAGCAGCTTTCGGGTGTTGACCCAGCCCTGCCAGACGCCCCTGGCACGCCATCAGACTCTGCGCGCGACACTGGACTGGAGCTTCGAGCTGCTCAGCGCCTGCGAAAAGACCTGCCTGCGCCGACTCAGTGTGTTTCGCGGCAGCTTCACCCTGGAGTCGGCAGCGGCGGTGATTGTCGGCGAACACATCGAACCCCGCGAAGTGTTCGGCTCGATCACCCAACTGGTCGCCAAGTCCCTGTTGAACGTCGAGGTGGGCGACGAGGATGTCTTCTACCGCCAGCTCGACACCACCCGCAGCTATGCCCTGGAAAAACTCGGGCAAACCACCGACCTGCCCGGCACTCGGGAGCGGCATGCCGAACGTTGCCTGGCGCTGATGCAACAGGCGCAGGACGACTGGGAGAAAACCCCGACCGGCCTGTGGCTCGAACGCTATGGTCGGGCCCTGGAGGACATCCGCGCGGCCCTCGATTGGGGTTTGCACGCGCAAGGGCCGCAGGCACTGGCGATACGCCTGGCCGCGGCGTCCACGCCCCTGTGGCAGGAGCTGTCACTGCTCAAGGAACACGGCGGTTATGTGCGCAAGGCGCTGGCCCTGCTCGAACAGTCTGCCCAACCTTGCCCGCGCTTGCAGATGGCTCTCAAGCTGGCCCTGGGCAGTGCCTGTTATCACGCTCAAGGCGCCAGCGCCGAAACCATTGGCGCGTTTGTCAGTGCCAGAGTCCTGGCCAGCCGACTCAATGATGTGGCCGGTCAGTTGCGGGCGATTTCCGGACACCTGACGGTCAATCTCAGTTGCGGCCAATACCAGATGGCCCTGGAACAGAGCCGACAATTCGATCGGCTGGGGCTGCATGACGACGCCCTGATGTCCCTGAGCATGCATCGTTTGCGGGTGCTCGCCCTGCACTTCTGCGGCGATCAGCAACAAGCCGGCGAGCATGCCGGACAGGTGCTGCAACGCATGGCCCAGAGCGGTCATCTCAACCGTTTCACCCATGGCTTCGGCGTGCAATACGACCAGAGCGTCGCGGCGCTGACCATCCACGCACGCATCCTCTGGCTGCAAGGCCAACCGGAACAGGCCTGGCGCGCAGCCCGGCAGGCACTGGACATCGCGCTCCAGATCAACCACGGCACGTCGATCTGCTACACCCTGGCGCTCGCCGGCTGCCTGATCGCCCACTACAACGGCGACACCCGCAGCGCCCGCGAACTCCTGCGCCTGCTGCTGCAACAGGCGCAGAAACACTCGGTGCTGCTGTTCCATGACTGGGCGCAACACTACGCGCGGGTGATCGGCGGCACCGAGGTGCAGCCCATCGGTCGACAAAGCGTCGGTTTGATCAAGGACATCATGGTCACGCTGGATTCAACCTGTGTCGACCATGATCTGCTCGAACGTGCGCAAAGCGGTGTTTCGGACTGGAGCACGGCGGAGATTCTGCGGGCCTGGGCCAGCACGTTGCTGGCAACGGATTGCCCGGTCAAAGCCGCGACGGCAGAAACCGTGCTGCTCAAGGCACTCAACGTGGCAAAGACCCAGGGTGCCCTGGCCTGGGAGCTGCGTAGCGCCACCTCGCTGGCGCAACTGTGGCAGCGTCAGGGACACAGCCAAAGGGCGTATGACCTGCTGGCCCCGATCTACCAGCGCTACACCGAAGGTTTCGCCACGCCCGACTTGATGTCCGTTCGCCGGCTACTCGACGAGTTGCAATGCCACCTGCCCGCCTGAAGGCCGGCTCGTTTGACTGACGTAACCGGCATAACGCGTTTCAAGGGCGCGCAACTCACCACTGTGTTCGAGTTTTTCCAGGGCGTAGGTGCGGGTGGTGTTGAGGAATCGGTAACGGGTCACACCACCGCCCTGCTCCTGGGACAGCAGTGATTTGAGTGTGAGGTTGTCCAGCACCTCGATCAGTTCGGCGACCGGCAACGCGTCGCAGCTGATCACCCCTATCGCGGCATCCTGGGTAAAAGCCATCTTGAACACCGCCAGTCGCTGCAGCACGGTTTGCTCTACGGCAGTCAACCGTTCGTAGCTCCAGTCCAGCGCAGCCTTGAGCGTCTGGTGCCGGGGCACGGCCGTGCGGCGACCCTGGGACAGCAACTGAAAACAGTTATCGAGTTGCGCTTGCAACCCCACCAGCGCCAGCGCATCGATTTGCGCCGCCGCCAACTCAATCGCCAGCGGCAGGCCATCGAGGCGTCGGCAGATTTCCCGTACGGTCTTGAGGTCTTGCTCACGCAGGGTGAACCCTTGCTGACGAGTTCGGGCACGGCTGACGAGCAACTGCACCGCCGAATAGCCCATGACCTCGGCAACACTGCGCAGCGCGGACGCCGGCGGCACCGCCAGCGGTGGCAGACGCATGACGGTTTCGCCCGCTGCCTTGAGCGGCTCGCGGCTGGTGGCGAGGATCGACAGTCGCGGCAGCGCAGCCAGCAGCGTCTCGATCAACGTCCGGCAGCGTTCGAGCAGGTGTTCGCAGTTGTCCAGGACCAACAAGGCATGCCGCTGCGCCAGCGCCTCCAGCGTGGTACCGACTTCCAGCCCAAGGGTATGTGTGAGGTGATCGGTCACGTGCGCCGGGTCTTCGATCGCCGCCAAGTCGACCAGCCACACGCCGTGCCGATAGTGCTCCAACAACAGTTCGGCCACGCGCAGCGCCACGGTGGTCTTGCCGATCCCGCAAGGCCCGGCCAGGGTCATGAATCGGCGCACCGGCAACTGCCGCACGAGGCTGCCGACTACCGCATCGCGCCCGGTGATCGGCGTGAGCCGCGCCGGCAAGTTGTGCAAGGGCTTTTTCAAGGTCTCGCTCGGGAACGCTACGGGCTGCGGCGAATGCTGTACCGAGGCGACAAAACTGTAGCCGCGCTGGGGAATATTGACGATGTAGCACTGTCCGTTCTGCCCGTCGCCCAGGGCTCGGCGCAGGGCGGCAATGTGTACCCGCAGGTTGATTTCTTCGACCACGGAGCGCGGCCAGACCTGCGCAATCAACTCTTGCTTGCTGACCACCGAGCCTGCGTGCTCGACCAGCACCTGCAACACGTCAAGGGCGCGGCCGCCCAGGCGCAGCGGTCGATCGCCCTCCAGCACCAGTCGCTGACTGAGGTGGAAAGCGTAGGGTCCGAATTGCAGCACCGCTTCGCTGTTCAAATCTCTGAGGCTGTTCATGGGCTGTCACCCGCGGCAATCCTGGTTTCCAGCCCAGGCTCCGCACCGTCCTTGCAATGAGTTCAGCGGTATCTTGGCAGGCCTCGGTGACGGTACAACTGCCACGGAGGGAGCGTCACGGCCATTGCGGTGCGCATGACGGACACGCGCGCTAGCTGAACTGCTCGCGGTATTGGGTCGGGGTCAGGCCAAGCTTTTCACTGAACAGAAAACGCATGTGGCGCACGCTGCCGAAGCCGCTTTTGAAGGCCACGGTCTTGAGCGGCAACTCGCTGGTTTCCAACAGGTTCCTGGCGCAGTCGATGCGTGCGCTTTGCAGAAACTCCATCGGCGTCATGTTCACTTCCCGGGCGAACACCCTGGCGAAATGACGCGGGCTCATGTTGGCCAGACCGGCCATGCGTTCGATGCTGTAGGTCTCATCCAGATGTTCGAGCACATGGTTCTGCACTCGGGTAATCGCCGTTTCATGAGGGGCCACCGCCGCCATCAACGGGCTGAACTGCGCCTGCCCACCCTGGCGTTTCATGACCACCAGCAACACCTTGGCCACGTCCTGGGCGACTTTTTTTCCATGGTCCTGGGCCACCACCGACAAGGCCAGGTCAATCCCCGCGGTGACGCCACCGGACGTGATCAGGTTGCGGTCCTGGACGAAGATCTGATCGGTCTCGACGGTCGCTTTCGGAAAGCCCTTGATCAGCCGCTCGGTGTAGTGCCAGTGGGTGGTGACGCGATAGCCGTCGAGCAAACCCGCATGCCCCAACACGAACGCCCCGGTGCAGATCGAGCCAAAAGCGGCGGACCGGCTGACGTTGTGCCGGAGCCAGTCGAGCAATAGCGGATGCCTTTCGTTGTAGGCACCGGGACCACCGGGCACCAACAGCAAATCAAAACCCTCGCAGGCCTGGTCGATGTGCCGGTCGGCGTGCACGCTCACGCCATTGGACGCCCGCAATGCGCCGGGCTCGGTGCCGATGGTCGACAGCACGTAGTGATCGTCGGGTTTCAGGTATCGATTGGCGATGGAAAACACTTCCATGGGTCCGGCCATGTCGAGCAGGAGAAAGTCGGGAAACAGCACCATTGCCACGGTTTTCATGGATTGGAATTCACTGGGATCAATAGGGTCGGCACACCAATCCTTGTGGGAGCGGGCTTGCTCGCGAAGGCAGTGTGTCATTCACCATCATTTAGCCTGACACGACGCCTTCGCGAGCAAGTCGAATCGTCGCACCGCCGCTCCCACAGGATTCTTGCCATGCATTATGGCTAAGTACGACGTAAAGGTTGGAAAAGAATAGCTGATTCGCCCTCATAAACTGTCAACCTGTTCGAGACAGTATTTCAATTTTCATCTACTTATTGCACCAGCCAGTAACCATTAACCTTCTCCTCACTCGGACGAATTCACGTCCCCACAGGAGATTTCATCATGCTGACTCTTCGCAAAGCCTCGGATCGTGGCCTGGCCAATCACGGCTGGTTGAAGTCGTTCCATACCTTTTCCTTCGCCAGCTATCGCAACCCGAAAGAGCAGGGCTTTTCCGACCTGTTGGTGATCAACGACGACCGTGTGGCCGCCGGCAAAGGCTTCGGCCAGCACCCGCACCGCGACATGGAGATTTTCTCCTATGTGCTTGAAGGTGCCCTGGAACACAAGGACACCCTGGGCACCGGTTCGGTGATCCGCCCTGGCGACGTACAACTGATGAGCGCAGGCAGCGGCGTGGCTCACAGTGAGTTCAACCACTCGAGCACCCGGGCGGTGCACTTTCTGCAGATCTGGATCGTGCCCGACGTCAGCGGCGCCAAACCGCGTTATCAGCAAGAGCATTTCAGCACCCAGAAGAAACGCGGACGCCTGCAACTGATCATCTCGCCGGACGGTGCCAAGGGTTCGCTCAAGGTGCGTCAGGATGCACGGGTGTATGCCGGCCTGATCGACGGCAAGGAAAGCGCCACCCTGGAGCTCGCCGCCAACCGCTACGCGTATGTGCACGTGGCCCGGGGCAGCGTCGAACTCAACGGTGTGCTGTTGCAGGAAGGCGACGGTGTGCGGGTTCGTGATGAACAGATGCTGACCTTGAGCAACGGCGTGGATGCTGAAGTGCTGGTGTTCGACCTGCGCCCACAGGAACTGCCGCAAATGCCATAACACCTT
>NZ_CATKPX010000033.1:0-57072 GCF_949767755.1 Pseudomonas sp. IT-P4
GATCTCGCTAAAGCGTTCAATCGGGCCAGGGCACTCAGGAGCAACCAGTGCGAAGGGAGGTTCGATGCGCGTACAGGCTTGAAGGGTTGCGCCAGGTCACTAGACCATCCAGCGATTATCTGGCGATTAACCGTCAGGCCACTTGCGAAAGCTTGGCGTTCGCCTGGTTCAGGCCTTTCTCCTGGAAGTCGCCGCCCAGGTTCATGCCTTCGGCGTGGATGAACGTCACGTCGTGGATGCCGATGAAGCCCATGACCTGGCGCAGGTACGGTTCCTGGTGATCGGCGGTGCTGCCGGCATAGATGCCGCCGCGAGCCGTCAACACATAGGCACGCTTGCCGCTGAGCAGGCCTTGCGGACCGGTCTCGGTGTACTTGAAGGTCACGCCGGCACGCAGCACATGGTCGAGCCAGGCTTTCAGGGTGCTGGGGATCGCAAAGTTGTACATGGGCGCGGCCATGACCAGTACGTCGGCAGCGAGCAATTCATCGGTCAACTGGTTGGAACGCTCCAGGGACGCCTGCTCGATGTCGCTGCGCTGCTCGGCGGGCTTCATCCAGCCACCCAGCAGGTTGATGTCCAGGTGCGGCACGGGCTTGACGGCCAGGTCCCGGACGGTGATCTGGTCATTCGGGTGAGCGGCTTTCCACTGGCTGATGAAGGTCTGGGTCAACTGGCGGGAAACCGAGTCTTGCTGACGGGCACTGCTTTCGATGATCAGAACGCGGGACATGGGATGTAGCCTCCATCTGAGAATGCGGTAGGTCGATGGAGTGAAGGTTAAACAGAGTCATATCGATGAAAAAGCGCAAATAACTGCTATAACCCATCAAGAAATTCGTTTATAAGCTCTGCATACCCTGTGAGAGCGGGCTCGCTCCCACAGAAGAGCCTGGCGTCATTTCGGGGTGCAGGTCAGCTCGATGCGCAATTTGATGATGTTGCGGCTGAATTTGGCCGTGGCGTTTTTGTGTTTGCCGGCCGGTACATCGATCTTGCGAGTGCGGGGGGCTTCCGGGCCATTGCTGAAAACCGCCTTGCAGCTCGCATCGACGTCGCCGTAGTTGGCGACCCGGATGGAGCCGATATCGCTGTCGGTGTCGAAGGTTTCAAAGTCTATCTTCATTCCGTTGAGGTTCTTCTGCACATCAATCGGATAAGCAAACGCCGTCAGCGGCAGCAGCGCCAGCAGCACACAACAGATTTTTTTCATTCGGCAGCCTCCAATAAGGGCTGCCAGCTTAGGACAAGAGGAGCTCAACATGAAAGCGCCCCGCGTGACCCTCGATCAATGGCGAACGCTGCAGGCCGTGGTCGATCACGGTGGTTTCGCCCAGGCCGCCGAGGCGCTGCATCGCTCGCAATCGTCAGTCAGCTACACCGTGGCCCGCATGCAGGATCAACTTGGCGTGCCGTTGCTGCGCATCGACGGACGCAAAGCCGTACTGACCGAAGCCGGCGGGGTGTTGTTGCGCCGCTCCCGGCAACTGGTGAAACAGGCCAGCCAGCTCGAAGACCTGGCCCATCACATGGAGCAGGGTTGGGAAGCCGAAGTGCGCCTGGTGGTCGATGCCGCCTACCCAAGCGCCCGCCTCGTCCGCGCCTTGACCGCGTTCATGCCGCAAAGCCGTGGCTGCCGGGTGCGCCTGCGTGAGGAAGTGCTGTCGGGGGTGGAGGAAGTCTTGCTCGAAGGCGTGGCCGACCTGGCCATCACGGGCTTCAGTATTCCCGGTTACCTGGGCGCGGAATTGAGCGACGTCGAGTTCGTCGCAGTCGCCCACCCGGAGCATCCCTTGCACCGCCTCAACCGCGAACTGAGCTTCCAGGACCTGGAAAGCCAGATGCAGGTGGTGATCCGCGACTCAGGCCGCCAGCAACCGCGGGACGTCGGCTGGCTCGGCGCCGAACAGCGCTGGACCGTCGGCAGCCTGGCCACCGCCGCGACCTTCGTCAGCAGCGGCCTGGGTTTTGCCTGGCTGCCCAGGCACATGATCGAACGGGAACTCAAGGAAGGCACGCTCAAGCTGCTACCGTTGGATCAGGGCGGCAGCCGTAACCCGAGCTTCTACCTGTATTCGAACAAGGACAAACCGCTGGGGCCGGCCACGCAGATTCTCATCGAACTGCTGCGTACCTTTGACACCGCACCACTGGACGCACCGTTCGCCGCCCCCGAACAAGCCTGACACGGAGTGTATGCATGGCCTATTTCGAACACGAAGGTTGCAACCTGCACTATGAGGAATATGGCCACGGCACGCCGCTGCTGCTGGTCCATGGCCTGGGCTCCAGCACCCTGGACTGGGAAAAACAGATCCCGACACTGGCCACCCGCTACCGGGTGATCGTCCCGGATGTGCGCGGTCACGGCCGTTCGGACAAACCCCGGGAGCGCTACAGCATTGCCGGATTCAGCGCCGACCTGATTGCATTGATCGAACACCTCAATCTCGGTCCGGCACATTATGTCGGCCTGTCCATGGGCGGCATGATCGGCTTCCAACTGGGCGTGGATCAGCCACAACTGCTCAAAAGCCTATGCATCGTCAACAGCGCGCCAGAGGTCAAACTGCGCAGCCGCGACGATTACTGGCAGTGGTTCAAGCGCTGGAGCCTGATGCGCGCCCTTAGCCTGGGTACCATCGGCAAGGCGCTGGGCGGCAAGCTGTTCCCGAAACCCGAGCAGGCCGACTTGCGACAAAAAATGGCCGAGCGCTGGGCAAAAAACGACAAACATGCTTATCTCGCCAGCTTCAACGCCATTGTCGGCTGGGGGGTTCAGGAACGACTTTCGAAGGTCACCTGTCCAACCCTCATCGTCAGCGCCGACCGTGACTACACGCCGGTGGCGCTGAAGGAAAACTACGTAAAACTGCTGCCCGACGCGCGGCTGGTGGTGATCGCCGATTCACGCCACGCCACGCCGCTGGACCAGCCGGAACACTTCAACCAAACACTGCTGGAGTTTCTGACCGCAGTCGATACCACCACTCAGGATCACTGACCCATGCTGAAAAAAATCGCCCTCGCCGCAGGCTCCGTCCTGTTTGCCGCCAACCTGATGGCCGCGACGCCGGAAAAGGCACCGCATGTGCTGCTGGACACCACCAACGGCCAGATCGAAATCGAACTGGACGCGGTCAAGGCCCCGATCAGTACCAAGAATTTTCTTGAGTACGTCGACAAAGGCTTCTACAACAACACGATTTTCCACCGGGTGATCCCGGGCTTCATGGTCCAGGGCGGCGGATTCACTCAACAGATGCAGCAAAAAGACACCAACGCACCGATCAAGAACGAATCGAAGAACGGCCTGCATAACGTGCGCGGCACCTTGTCCATGGCCCGTACGTCGGTGCCTGACTCGGCCACCAGCCAGTTCTTCATCAACGTCAAGGACAACGACTTCCTTGACCAGGGCGACGGCTACGCGGTGTTCGGCAAAGTGGTCAAAGGCATGGACGTGGTGGACATCATCGTCAACTCGCCAACCACCGCCCGTGGCGGCATGAAAGACGTGCCGGCGGACCCGGTGTTCATCAAGTCGGCCAAGCGCATCGACTGAGACTAAGCTGGACAAGGATGTCCGAGCCGTTGCCGGTGTCTGCCGGCAACGCTCAACACGTTAAAAGGAGAGCCCGTTCGCGGGTGAACAACCAATGCTTTATCGCCGCTTTGAAAAACTGATCGATGTTTTCCGTGAAGCACCGACGGCGTCTCCGCCGGACCGGGTTTTCCCTTTCTACACTTATTACCTCAAGCAGGTCTGGCCGAGCTTCGCCGCCCTGCTGATCGTCGGCCTGATTGGTGCCTTGATCGAGGTGGCGCTGTTCAGCTACCTGAGCCGCATCATCGACCTGGCCCAAGGCACGCCAAACGTCAGTCTGTTCCAGGATCATGCCCTGGAACTGACCTGGATGGTGGTGGTTGCGCTGGTGCTGCGCCCCATATTTGTCGGCCTGCATGACCTGCTGGTGCACCAGACCCTGAGTCCCAGCATGACCAGCATGATCCGCTGGCAAAACCACAGCTACGTGCTCAAGCAGAGCCTGAATTTCTTCCAGAACGACTTCGCCGGGCGCATCGCCCAACGCATCATGCAAACCGGCAACTCACTGCGCGATTCCGCCGTGCAGGCGGTGGATGCGTTGTGGCATGTGCTGATCTACGCCATCAGTTCCCTGGTGCTGTTCGCCGAAGCCGACTGGCGCCTGATGATCCCGCTGCTGACATGGATCTTCGCCTTCATCGCCGCCCTTTGCTATTTCGTGCCACGGGTCAAGGATCGCTCGGTGGTGGCGTCCGATGCGCGCTCCAAACTCATGGGGCGGATTGTCGACGGCTACACCAACATCACCACCCTGAAACTGTTCGCCCACACCAACTTCGAACAGCAATACGCCCGCGAAGCCATCAAGGAGCAGACCGAAAAAGCGCAACTGGCCGGCCGCGTGGTCACCAGCATGGACGTGGTCATCACCAGCATGAACGGCTTGCTGATCGTCTGCACCACCGGCCTGGCCCTGTGGTTGTGGACACAGTCGTTGATCAGCGTCGGGGCGATTGCCCTGGCCACCGGCCTGGTGATCCGCATCGTCAACATGTCCGGCTGGATCATGTGGGTGGTGACCGGCATCTTCGAAAACATCGGCATGGTGCAGGACGGTCTGCAGACCATCTCGCAACCGGTCGGCATCACCGACCGCGACCAGGCCAAACCCCTGGCGGTGGCCCGTGGCGAAGTGCGCTTCGAACAGGTGGATTTCCACTACGGCAAGCAGAGCGGGATCATCGGCGACCTCAACCTGACCATCAAGGCTGGCGAGAAAATCGGCCTGATCGGCCCGTCCGGCGCCGGCAAATCGACCCTGGTGAACCTGCTGCTGCGCCTGTACGACGTTGAAGGTGGACGCATCCTGATCGACGGCCAGAACATCGCCGACGTCAGCCAGGAAAGCCTGCGCGAACGCATCGGCATGATCACCCAGGACACCTCGCTGCTGCACCGCTCGATCCGCGACAACCTGCTGTACGGCAAACCCGACGCCACTGACGCGCAACTCTGGGAAGCGGTGCACAAGGCCCGGGCCGACGGTTTCATTCCATCACTGTCGGACGGTGAAGGCCGCACCGGTTTCGATGCCCACGTCGGTGAGCGCGGGGTGAAACTCTCCGGCGGCCAGCGCCAGCGCATCGCCATCGCCCGGGTACTGCTCAAGGACGCGCCGATCCTGATCATGGACGAGGCCACCTCGGCACTGGACTCGGAAGTCGAAGCAGCGATCCAGGAAAGCCTCGAAACCCTGATGCAGGGCAAAACCGTGATAGCCATCGCTCACCGGCTCTCGACCATCGCCCGGATGGACCGGCTGGTGGTGCTGGAAAACGGCAAGATCGCCGAAACCGGAACCCACGCCGAACTGCTCGCCCATGGCGGTTTGTATGCGCGGTTGTGGCAACACCAGACCGGTGGTTTTGTCGGGATCGATTGAGTATTGCGGCGGCCACAAAACCTGTGGGAGCGGGCTTGCTCGCGAAGACGGAGTGTCAGTCGACAGCAATGTTGCCTGGTCCACCGCTATCGCGAGCAAGCTCGCTCCCACAGGGTCCCCAGTGAAGCAGATCGATCACAGATATCCGCCAGGCCCCCTCAACCACAGGGTCCTGGCGGTTTTTTATGCCTGCTGGAATTATGAAAAAACCGTGCTGTACTCACTCCAACGTTCTGGAGATGGTTCTGCAGTCCATCGGCTGGATGCTCAAGGCAGCATAATCTCGAAAGGGCACTCTCTTATGTCTCTGTTAAAACGTTCGGCGACTGAGTTGGTAGGTACGTTCTGGCTGGTGTTGGGTGGTTGCGGCAGCGCGGTGTTGGCCGCGGCTTTTCCGGAGGTGGGGATCGGCCTGCTCGGGGTGTCCTTCGCGTTTGGCCTGACCGTGCTGACCATGGCTTTCGCCATCGGCCATATTTCCGGCTGTCATCTCAATCCCGCGGTATCTCTCGGCCTGGTGGTGGGTGGGCGATTTCCGGCCAGGGAATTGCCGGCCTACATCATTGCCCAGGTCATCGGCGGCGTGATTGCCGCCGCCCTGCTGTACTTCATTGCCAGCGGCAAACCCGGTTTCGAACTGGCGGGAGGCCTGGCGTCCAACGGCTACGGCGAACACTCCCCTGGCGGCTACTCGATGGCGGCAGGGTTTGTCTGTGAACTGGTGATGACCGCGATGTTCATCCTGATCATCCTCGGCGCCACCGACAAGCGTGCACCGGCAGGACTGGCGCCGATTGCCATTGGCCTGGGGCTGACGCTGATCCACCTGATCTCGATCCCGGTCACCAACACCTCGGTCAACCCGGCGCGCAGCACCGGCCCGGCATTGATCGTCGGCGGCTGGGCGATTCAACAACTGTGGATGTTCTGGGTCGCACCGCTACTCGGCGCAGTGGCCGGCGGCGTGCTGTATCGCTGGCTGGGCAAGGAAGAAAGCTGAAACGCTGAAGATCAGCCTTGTCGATAAGGCAAGGCTGACTTCGCATCCTCTGCATAAGCCAGCACTCCCAGGCGTTCCTGCTCCAGAAAGTCTTTCACCGCCGCTTTCAATCCCGGATGTCGCAAGTAGTGCCAGGAATGGGTAATGACTGGCTCGAATCCGCGAATCAACTTGTGCTCGCCCTGGGCACCGGCATCAAAACGCTGGAAACCGTTGGCAATGGCATAGTCCATGCCCTGGTAGAAACAGGTCTCGAAATGCAGGCGATCGAACTCCGCCAGGCATCCCCAGTAACGCCCATAAAAGCTGTCGCCCCCCACCAGACTGAACGCCATCGCCACCGGCCGTGAACCTTGCCTGGCCAATACAACGCGAATCGACTCCGGCATGCGTTCGGCCAACAGGCTGAAAAACTCCCGGGTCAGATACGGCGCTTGCCGGCGCACTGCGTAAGTATTGGCGTAGCAGGCATAAACGAAATCCCATTGCGCCTGGCTCAGTTCCCGACCTTCGAGCCATTCGAAATCGAAGCCCTGCCCCGCCACCTGTTCGCGCTCCTTGCGCATCTGTTTACGCTTGCGTGAACTGAGCACATCGAGGAAGTCCTGGAAATCCCGGTAGCCGCGATTCTGCCAGTGGTATTGACAGCCAACGCGCTGCAGCCAGCCCGGTTGCTCGCTCAGTGCCGCGTCGGTGAACAGATCGGTGAAGTTGATGTGGGCGCTGGAGAGCCCTTCAAGCTCAAGGTAGCCAGGCAGGCTTTTCAACAACTCGAAACCGTCTTCGACCGTGGCCGCCAACAGCCGTGGTCCCGTGACGGGACTGAACGGCACCGCGCTCAACAGTTTGGGGTAATAGTCGATGCCGGCACGTTCACAGGCATCGGCCCAGGCGTGATCGAACACGTACTCGCCGTAGGAATGCCACTTGCGGTAACCAGGCAGCGCGGCGATCAGTCGATCTCCTTCGACGTGCAATAAATGCTCGGGCTGCCAGCCTGTATGGGGTCCGACGCTGCCGCTGTCTTCCAGTGCACTCAAAAAAGCGTGACGCAGAAAAGGCTGAGTCTCAGGCACCAGTGCGTCCCACGTCTGCGGGGCGATTTCTGACAGTTTTTGCAGGCGTTGCAACGGCATCACCATCCTCACTCTTCATGGCGTGAAAGCCCCGCGAGTATCGCCTATCGCTCTGCAATGCACACGGGCAAAACGACGGCAGTGTTCTAACTCAATAGTTCACGGCGACTTTGTATCGTCACCGACATGACATCACATTGCCACCGGTCTGTAATAAACCATCGCGATACTGGCGCCTGTTTTTAGAGCGTCGGGTTATACCCGGCCACTGTTTTCCGCCCCTTACGGTCGGTTGTGTCCCGGATGGCTCTGTCATCCCCTCTCATCTTCGGAGATTGATATGCGTCTTGCTTCCATGAAAACTGCGGCGGCCTTGTGCGGTGGCCTGTTGCTGGCCATGAGTGTTCCGGCCAGTGCCGCAGTCGACGCCAAACTGCTCGACATGCTCAAGGCTAACGGCTCGATCACCAACGCGCAGTACAGCGAACTGCAAGCCGAGCTGGCCAGGGATCAGAAAGACCAGCAGATCGCCCGTCAGGCTCAGCAAGAGACCAACGAGCAAATCGCGGCCACCGCGAAGAAAACCGACACACTGAGCGCTTTCGACCAGAAGCTTGCATGGGCGGCAAAGACCCAGTTCAAGGGTGACGTACGCTTCCGTCAAGAAACCGTGCACAACGATGGCGTGCCAAACAACAAGGACCAGGACCGTCAGCGCATTCGTGCCCGCCTGGGTGCCTACAGCGAAATCAACCCGCAGGTCGACACCGGTATCCGTATCGCCACCGGCAGCAACGACGACGCTCGCTCGACCAACCAGGACCTGAACAACTACTTCGACAAGAAGCAGATCTGGCTGGACCAGGGTTACATCGACTACCACCCGGACGCGATCAAGAACCTGCACCTGGTTGGCGGCAAGATGCCGCAACAATGGGTGAGCATGGGCGACATCATCTGGGATAGCGACATCAACCCGGAAGGTCTGGCCGTCACCTACAAATACCCACTGAGCGGCAGCACCGAGCTGTTCGGTAGCGCCGGTCACTACACCCTCAAGGACAACGTCGACGGCGAAGGCGTGCAGTTCAAGCACGACCTGCGTCTGTACGCCGGCCAGTTGGGTGCGCGCTTCGCCATCACCGACAGCATGAAAATGACGTTGGGCGGCAGTCTCTACGCCTATGACAACGACGACAGCAGCGCTTGCCCTACCTCGGGTACCGTCACCGCGCCATGCGCACTGGCCGTCAACGGCAACAGCCCGGGCGAGCAGTTCAAACTGTACGAAGGCTTTGGTCAGCTGGACTTCAGCAACCTGCCAGTACCGCTGTCGATCTACGGTCAGTACGTCAACAACACCGATGCCAGCAACGACCAGGACACCGGCTGGCTGGCCGGCGTGAAGTCAAAGCTCTACGGCTTCAACGTGGACTACAACTACCGCGACGTGCAGCGTAACGCTGTGGTGGGTGCCTTCACCGACTCCGACTTCGCCAACGGCTACACCGGTTCGCGCGGCAGCAAGCTGAAAGTGAGCTACGACCTGGACAAGAACTTTGCCCTGGGCGCGACCTACTTCATGGCGACCTCGGACCAGACCAACGCCAACATCAACAAGAAGGATTCGGACATCAACACCCTGCAACTGGATGCCGAAGCCAAGTTCTGATTCCCCCCCGCTACACGACTCGGGCAAGGAAGCCCGGGCCCCTTTTACAGCCTGGCTGTTGATGTGTCGGTCCCCATCATCCTCCGATGCATCAACGCGAGACTGTTTTCTCTCCCGCAAAAAAATCGCAGCCTTCGGCAGCTCCTACACAGAGCGGATTCACCGCGATATCACGTTGAAATCCAGTCCCGTAGGAGCTGCCGCAGGCTGCGATCTTTTTAAGCCGCAGACTCAGCGCTTGCGCAGCAACACGCTACCAATCGAATAACCGGCACCGAACGAACTGAGCACGGCCAGCGAACCGGCGGCCAGATCGTCCTGATTCTTGTGGAACGCAATCACGGAACCGGCGGAACTGGTGTTGGCGTAGGTGTCGAGAATCACCGGCGCTTCCTGTTCGGTGGCGTCGCGACCCAGCAGTTTCTTGACGATCAGGTGGTTCATGCTGAGGTTGGCCTGGTGCAGCCAGAAACGCTTCACGTCGCTGACGTTGAGCTGGTTCTCTTGCAGATGCTCACTGATCAGCTCGGCAACCAGCGGGCAGACTTCCTTGAACACCTTACGGCCTTCCTGCACGAACAGTTTGTCCTTGGCGCCGATGCCCTCTTCCGCCGCGCGGTTGAGGAAGCCGAAGTTGTTGCGGATGTTGTTGGAGAACTTGGTCAGCAGCTTGGTGCTGACGATGTCGAACTGGTACCTGGACGTCGCCAGGTCGGCACGCTCGATGATCACCGCAGTGGCAGCGTCACCGAAGATGAAGTGGCTGTCGCGGTCACGGAAGTTCAAGTGGCCGGTGCAGACTTCCGGGTTGACCATCAGGACTGCCCGGGCCTGGCCCAGTTGAACGCTGTTGGCGGCAGTCTGGATACCGAAGGTTGCGGACGAGCACGCCACGTTCATGTCGAAACCGAAACCCTGGATGCCCAGCGCTTCCTGGACTTCGATGGCAATGGCCGGGTAGGCACGTTGCAGGTTGGAACAGGCGACGATCACGCCGTCGATGTCCGCGGCGGTCTTGCCGGCACGCTGCAAGGCTTGTTCGGCAGCGCCGATAGCCATTTGGCAAAGCACCGACCACTCGTCGTTGGAACGCTCCGGCAGGCGCGGGGCCATGCGTTGCGGGTCGAGGATGCCTTCCTTGTCCATGACAAAGCGGCTCTTGATGCCGGAAGCTTTTTCGATGAACGCGGCGCTGGACTCGGTCAATGCTTCCACTTCGCCGCGCGCGATAGCGTCGGCGTTGTCGGCGTTGAATTGCGCGACGTAAGTATTGAAAGACTGCACCAGCTCTTCGTTGGAGATGCTGTTGGCCGGGGTGTACAGGCCGGTGCCGCTGATGACGACGTTATGCATGGTCGTGTCTCTAATCTGTTCAGGCAGAAAGCATTGGTACCTTCGTACCAACACACAAAGGGTCTATTCCCATCCGTGGGACGAAAACCTGGCATCGCTTTATTCCGACCTGCCCGAGACCGTGAAGGCTCAAAACCGCGGGGCCGGCGTTTATAGGCGCGAAGTTTGCCATAAACCTAGGGGTTTGGCCCCTTTTTGCTGGATGACGCACCAAAGCCGATACCACACAATCTCTGTAGGAGCTGCCGAAGGCTGCGATCTGTTGATCTAGGTTTTAAAAATCAAAAGATCGCAGCCTTCGGCAGCTCCTACAGTGGATCATAGGAGTCGCGAAGTAGTCGGGTTCAGGGTTCGACTTGCGACCACTGCTTGTTCAATCGCTTGTCGGAGATCGGCACCTTGGTCCCCAATTGCTGGGCGAACAACGAAACCCGATATTCCTCCAGCCACCAGCGATACAACTCCAACTGCGGGTCGCGCTTGCCTTCCTGGGCGTGTTTGTTGGCGCGGGTCTGGTATTGCGTCCACAGCCCGCTCAACTCACCGCTCCACACCCGATCGCGCTGCACCTGGGCAGCGATTTTTTCAAAGCGCTGCTCGATCGCCTTGAGGTAACGCGGCAATTCCTTGAGCCACTGCATCGGCGTTTCCCGGACAAACCCCGGATACACCAGGTGGCTAAGTTGCTGCTTGATGTCGTTCAGGGCCACGGCTTGCGCCAGGTCGATCTTGCCCTTGAAGCGTTTTTGCAGGCCATGCCAGAGCTTGAGGATTTCCAGGGTCAGCTTCGCCACACGCTCGGCGTGCTCGGTCCAGACGCCACGCTTGCGCTCAGCCAGGGACGCCAGACCGGCGCCATCACGGGGCAGCGGGTCTTCGCCCTCAAGAATGCAGCTGTCGAGACTGGCCAGCAGAATGTCTTCCACCAGCGCATCGACGCGGCCCATGTCGCGGTACAGCAGGCCAAGTTCGGTCAGGCCAGGCAACTTGCCACGCAGGAACCTGGCAGGTTCGGCCAGTTGCTGCATCAGCAAGCGTTGCAAGGCACGGCGATGCTGGAACTCGGCCTCGGCCGGGGTCGAGAAACGCCCCTCCTTGACCGTCCCGCCCTCTTCCACCAGCGCCGGGTAGACCGTCATCGACAGCCCGGCGATCCTCTGCTGGGTTTTCTCGGCCACGGCGGCGAACACTTTCGGCTCCACCGGCTGCTGGCTCTTCGCGGTTTGCGGCACGGCCAACGCGGCTTGACTGGCCTCGGCGAAACGCGCAGTCAGTTCAGCCAGATCGCGACCTTCACCGAGGAACTTGCCCTGGGCATCGACGATTTCCAGGTTCATCCGCAGATGGCTTTCGACCTGCTGTGTCGCCTCGGCCCAGGCTTCATCGCTGACGCGGGCACCGGTCATGCGCAGCAGTTCGCGACCCAGGGCCTGGGGCAGAGAACCCTCGGCAAAGGTCATGCGCTGCAAGGCCGCCTTGACGAAGTCTGGCACTGGCACGAAATTCTTGCGCAGTGCCTTCGGCAGGTTGCGCACCAGGGCAATGCACTTGGCCTCGATGACACCCGGCACCAGCCATTCCAGGCGTTCCGGCGGCAGCATCGGCAACAACGGTGCCGGCACGCGCAGGGTCACGCCGTCGCGCGGGTGATTCGGTTCGAAGTGGTAGCTGAGGGCCAATTCCAGATCGCCGATGTGCAGCGTATCCGGGTAGTGCTGGGCAGTGACTTCACTGGCTTCACGGGCCAGCACGTCTTCTTCACGCATGATCAGCAGCTGCGGGTCTTTCTGGCTGTTGATCCGATACCAGCTGTCGAAGGTCGCGGTCTGGTGGATCTCCGCCGGCAGCCGCGCGTCGTAGAAGGCGTACAGGGTTTCTTCGTCGGCGAGGATGTCGCGACGGCGGGCCTTGGCTTCCAGTTCGTCGAGCTGTTCCAGCAATTGCTTGTTGGCCGTCAGGCACTTGGCCCTGGACTGGATTTCACCGCGCACCAGCGCTTCGCGGATGAACAACTCGCGGGACACCACCGGGTCGACCGGGCCGTAATGCACCGGCCGGCGCCCGACCACGATCAAGCCGAACAGGGTGATCTGCTCGAACGCTACGACCTGACCGCGCTTCTTCTCCCAGTGGGGTTCGAAGTGGTTTTTCTTGATCAGGTGACCGGCCAGCGGCTCGATCCAGTCGGCGTCGATCTTGGCGACCATACGCGCATATAGCTTGGTGGTTTCCACCAGTTCGGCCGTCATCAGCCACTGCGGGCGCTTCTTGCCGATGCCCGAGGACGGATGAATCCAGAAGCGCCGCTGACGGGCGCCAAGGTAATCGCCGTCTTCGGTTTTCTGCCCGATCTGGCTGAGCAACCCCACCAGCACCGCCTTGTGCAGTTTCGGATAGTCCGCCGGCTCTTTATTGAGGCTCAACTGCATGTCGCGGCAGATCAGGCTCAATTGGCGATGGGAGTCACGCCACTCGCGCAGGCGCAGGTAGTTGAGGAAATTCTTGCGGCACCAGTTACGCAGCGGACTGGCAGTCAGCGCCTGGCGCTGCTCTTCGAAACCGCGCCACAGATTGACCAGCCCGGCGAAATCCGAGTCGGCGTCTTTCCACTGGGCGTGGGCCTGATCCGCTGCTTGCTGACGCTCCGGCGGACGCTCGCGCGGGTCCTGGATCGACATGGCGCTGGCGACGATCAGCACTTCCTGCAAGCTGCCGAGCTTCGCCGCTTCGAGCAGCATGCGGCCCATGCGCGGGTCCACCGGCAGGCGCGCCAGTTGCCGACCGAGCGGGGTCAACTGGCTGTTGCGGTCCACTGCCGAGAGTTCTTGCAGCAGGTTGTAACCGTCGCTGATGGCCTTGCCATCCGGCGGCTCGATGAACGGGAACTCGCTGACCTCGCCGAGGCGCAGGTGCAGCATCTGCAAAATAACCGCCGCAAGGTTGGTGCGCAGGATCTCAGGATCGGTAAATTCCGGGCGACCGAGGAAGTCCTCTTCGCTGTACAGGCGCACGCAAATGCCCGGCTCGACCCGTCCGCACCGACCTTTACGCTGGTTGGCGCTGGCCTGGGAAATGGCTTCGATCGGCAGGCGCTGGACCTTGGCCCGGTAGCTGTAGCGGCTGATGCGCGCGGTGCCACTGTCGATCACATAACGTATGCCCGGCACGGTCAGCGAGGTTTCCGCGACGTTGGTTGCCAGCACCACGCGACGGCCCGGGTGCGACTGGAAAATCCGCTGCTGCTCGGCCGGCGACAGCCGCGCGTACAACGGCAGGATTTCGGTGTGCTTGAGCTGGGCCTTGCGCAGCATGTCGGCGGCGTCGCGAATCTCGCGCTCGCCAGGCAGGAACACCAACACGTCACCGGGACTGCGGCGTTCACTGCGCTCATAAGCGGCGATTTCGTCGAGGGTGGCGAGGATCGCCTGATCCACCGTCAGGTCGTCCTCGACGCGGTTGCCCTCTTCGTCCTGCTCAAGCGTCAGCGGGCGATACCAGGTGTCCACCGGGTAGGTGCGGCCGGATACCTCGACAATCGGCGCGTCATCGAAGTGCTTGGAGAAACGCTCCAGGTCGATGGTCGCCGAAGTGATGATGACCTTCAGGTCGGGACGACGCGGCAGCAGGGTTTTCAGGTAACCGAGCAGGAAGTCGATGTTGAGGCTGCGTTCGTGGGCTTCGTCGACGATGATCGTGTCGTAGCGTTCCAGATAGCGGTCGTTCTGGGTTTCCGCCAGCAGGATGCCATCGGTCATCAGCTTGATCAGGGTGCTGGAATCGCTCTGATCCTCAAAGCGCACCTGATAACCGACCAGCGCGCCCAGCGGCGTGCCGAGTTCTTCGGCGACACGGCTGGCGACGCTGCGCGCAGCGATCCGTCGAGGCTGGGTGTGGCCGATCAGGCCATGCTGGCCGCGACCGATTTCCAGGCAAATCTTAGGCAACTGAGTGGTTTTACCCGAGCCGGTCTCACCGGCAATGATCAGCACCTGGTGTTGTTCCAGCGCCTTCTTGATTTCGTCGCGCTTGGCGGCGATCGGCAGGCTGTCGTCGTAACGAATCACCGGCAGGCTGGCCTTGCGCGCCAACACCTGCTCGCAGGACGTCTGCATCCGCGTCACCCACTGGCCCAGTTTGGCCTCGTCGGGTTTCTTGCGCAGCTCAAGCAACTGCCGCCGCAGCCGGTGGCGGTCGGCGAGCATGGCGTGATCGAGGTTTTTCAGCAGTTTGTCGATGGAGGGCGATTCGTCGGTCATCGGGTACGCAATTCAGTCGTCTAGTGGCGCAGGGTGCGGATTGTCGCAGATTTGGCATGGATTGGCTGGTTCCCCTGTAGGAGCTGCCGAAGGCTGCGATCTTTTGATCTTGTCGACGCGTCTGAAAAACAAAATCAAAAGATCGCAGCCTGCGGCAGCTCCTACTCGTTATCGAGGCCTTTACGCCGATACGGAAACACATCAATCACCTTCCCCGCCCGAATCGCTTCCTGCAGGCTCTTCCAGTAATCGGCGTTGTACAGCTCGCCATGCAGTTGATCGAACAACTTGCGTTGCCCGAAATCGGCAAACAGGAACGGCGGAAACTCCTCCGGGAACACATCCAGCGGCCCGATCGAATACCAGGGTTCGGAAGCCATTTCATCTTCCGGGGTGCGGGGTTGCGGGATATGGCGGAAGTTGGCCTCGGTGAGGAAGCAGATCTCGTCGTAGTCGTAGAACACCACCCGACCGTGACGGGTGACACCGAAGTTCTTCAGCAGCATGTCGCCGGGAAAGATGTTGGCCGCCGCCAGTTGCTTGATCGCCAGCCCGTAGTCTTCCAGGGCCTCACGCACCTGCGCCTCGTTGGCGTGTTCCAGGTAGAGGTTCAGCGGGGTCATGCGGCGCTCGGTCCAGCAGTGGCGGATCAGCACCGTATCGTCTTCCACCGACACCGTGGACGGCGCTACTTCCAGCAGCTCCTCCAGGCACGCCGGATCGAACTTGCTCAGCGGAAAACGGAAATCGGCGAATTCCTGGGTATCGGCCATGCGCCCGACGCGGTCGACGCTTTTCACCAGGCGGTACTTTTCGATCACCGTGGCGCGGTCGACGTTTTTCGACGGCGAGAAACGGTCCTTGATGATTTTGAACACGGTGTTGAAACCCGGCAGGGTGAACACGCTCATGACCATGCCGCGCACGCCTGGGGCCATGATGAACTGGTCGTCGGTGTTGGCCAGGTGATTGATCAGCGCCCGATAGAACTCCGACTTGCCGTGCTTGTAGAAGCCAATCGAGGTGTACAGCTCGGCAATGTGCTTGCCCGGCAGAATACGCCGCAGGAAGCCGATGAACTCCGCAGGCACCGGCACATCCACCATGAAATACGAACGGGTGAACGAGAAGATGATCGATACGTCCGCCTCATCGGTGATCAGCGCATCGATCTGGATGCCGCGACCCTCCAGGTGCAGCAATGGAATTGCCAGCGGCCATTGCTCGTCGGCGGTGTAGATGCGCCCCACAAGGTACGCGCCTTTATTGCGGTACAGCACCGAGGAAAACAGCTCGACACTCAGCTCCGGGTCTTTGCACACCCAGTCCGGCAGATTTTCGCGCAGTTGCGCTTCGAGGCGCTTCAGGTCCCCGGCCAGGTCGGCGTAGTCCTCGCTGAAGCGATAGTCGGCGAAGATGCTGGCGAGCATCGCCGACAATTGGCCTTGCGGCTTGTAGGTGCGGGTTTGCGCGGCCCGGGCACGGCGAAGGCTCGGCCGGGTGGTGTGGATGAACATGCAACCGTCGCTGATCAGGTCATGGCTGAACAGCCCGCAGAAGATCGAGTTGTACCAGGTCTCGGACAGTTCATCGTCAAAACGCAGGTCGATCAGGCTGATGTAGGCGTTTTTGACCAGCGGCCAGCAGCTGACGTCCAGGGTGTCGGCGTCAAACGCGGTGCGCAGTCGCTCCACCGTTTCACCGACCTTGTCTTCGTACAGATTGATCCGTGCCGCCGACGCCGTCTGCGTTTCCTGCCACCTGGCCTGTTCGAAGCGGGCCCGGGCGCCGTCGGTGATCTGGCGAAAATGCTCGCGGTAATCGTCAAAGCCATCGAGTATCAAGCGGGCGATGTCGGCGGCTGGCCATTGCTGCGGCATGGTGAGACCTCTGCGGGAATTCGGGAGGCTTGAGCTTAGCCAGTGAACCGGGTGCAGGAGAAGCGTAATTTTCCAGCCGAATTAAATGCCCGGTTTTCGGTTGCCATCGATCACACACTCAGCAACACTTTCGCCCCTCCCCCAAGGAAGGACCTCGCTGTGAACCCCGTCGATATTTTCCGTTTACTGTCCCTGGCGGCCATTTGGGGTGCGAGTTTTCTGTTCATGCGCATCATCGCCCCGGTGATTGGCAGCATTCCTACCGCTTTTTTCCGAGTATCGATAGCCGCTGCCGGACTGCTGGTGATTCTTGGGCTGATGCGCATCAGTTGGGATTTCAAGGGCAAACTCAAGACCGTGATGCTGCTCGGGGTGATCAACTCCGGGATTCCGGCGACGCTCTATTCGGTGGCCGCGCAGGTGCTGCCGGCCGGTTACTCGTCGATCTTCAATGCCACGACACCCTTGATGGGCGTGCTGATCGGCGGCCTGTTTTTCCATGAAAGGCTCACTGGCGCCAAACTTGGCGGCGTGTTTCTGGGGCTGTTCGGCGTGGGCGTGCTGACCCGTGCCGGGCCGGTGGCGTTCGATATGGAACTGCTGATGGGTGCCGTCGCCTGCCTGCTTGCGACCACCTGCTACGGATTTGCGGGGTTTCTGGCCCGCCGCTGGCTCGATCAGGCCGGTGGTCTGGACAGCCGTTTGTCGGCACTGGGCAGTATGCTCGGAGCGACGTTGTTCCTGCTGCCGCTGTTCGGCTACAGCGTGATCAGCCAGCCACCCGCAAGCTGGGGCGGCTGGAGTGTCTGGCTCTCGTTGCTGGGGTTGGGTCTGGGATGCACGGCGTTTGCGTACATTATTTACTTCCGGCTCCTGAGCTCGATTGGTCCGGTGAAATCGATGACTACGACCTTTTTGATCCCGCTATTCGGCGTGTTGTGGGGGGCGCTGTTTCTCGATGAGCCGCTGTCGTTGGCGCATATCTATGGCGGGTTGTTGATTGCGCTGGCGTTGTGGCTGGTGTTGAAGCCGGCTGTCGTGAAACCGGGCTTGGTGGCTAATCGATAGCGTTGTGGTGTTGTGGATGACGCCTTCGCGAGCAAGCCCGCTCCCACAGGGTTCCGTGTTGTACGCAAAATCCGTGTACGACATCAATCACTGTGGGAGCGGGCTTGCCCGCAATTACGCGGTTTTACGGAACACAAACACCAGACCGACGATGATCAACAGCATACCGAACAGGCTCAACAGCGCCAGGCGATTGCCGAAGATCAGATAGTCCATCACCGCCGTGACCGCCGGCACCAGGTAAAACAGGCTGGTGACATTCACCAGATTGCCCCGGGCGATCAAGCGGTAGAGCAACAGTGTCGCCAGCACCGACACCACCAGCCCCATCCATAGCACCGGCAGGATGAAACCGCTGCCGTGCTCGAAGTGAAACGGCTGGAAGGGTACGAAAATCCCGCACAACAGCAGTCCGGCCAGATACTGCACCGGCAGTGTGCCGAGGGGATTGTCGGTGATGCGTTTCTGCATGATCGAACCGAAGGTCATGCTCGCCAGCGCCAGCAGACCGAAAAGCATCCCGACCAGCGACATCCCGGCCAGCCCGATGCCCTGATAGACCACCATGACCAACCCGGTCAGCCCCAGGGCCAGGCCGAACATCCTGCTCCAGGAACGCTGGCGCTCCATCAGCACCACGGTGAGGATCGGCTGCACGCCCATGATGGTCGCCATCACCCCAGGCGTGACTTTAAGGTCCAGGGCCAGCAGATAGAAAATCTGATACGCCCCCAACAACACCACGCCGGTGGCCATCGCATACAGCATCGGCTTGCCACCCGCGGGCAACTTCAGCTTGAGCAACGGCACCAGCAACGCCAGGCCGCCCAGGGCGATGACGAAACGAAACATCAGGAAGGCGAAGGGCGACGCGTGGGCAAGCCCCCATTTGGAGAAAATCGCCCCGCTGCTCCACAGCAGAACGAACAGGCTCGTGGACGCCGCCGCGAGCGCGGACTTTTTCGAAAGGACAAACATGAAGACCACCTGTAGTCAGGCAAAAAGCCAACTCAGCCGAAGCTGAAATTCAGTAGTTTTTCCAGGCAGGCAGGGGAACAGCACAAAGCAGCTGATCAGCCCGAAATGCCAACGCCTGGCGGTGATACGACTGCGCACACCGGCGTGCTACTGACAGGTGGGGGGTAATGACTGATCTGCCCGGGCTGCTGATTCCCGCACGGCACGACGCCAGCGTTGACCGCTGAATCGACTACCGCGTTGATGAGGGATGCAGGCATTGGGCTGATCTTTTCTCGAAGGATAAAAAGTGAGTCCGAAACTCACCGTGCGCCGACTATAACCAGCGTACGACATGGATTGCAACGACTCGGCAACGACAGTCGGCACAGAGTCCGCATTGTGCGGTGGAGGAGCACTCAGGGATTACGTGAAGATCCATAAAAAACCGCTCACAACGAGCGGTTTTTTATTCTGTCTACGGCTTCAGCCGAACAACCAATACCCCAACAACGTCGCCACCGCCACCGCCAGCACCGGACGTAGTACGCGGTAGGCCTTGGGGTTGCGCCGCTTCAATTGCTTGACCACGCCACTGAATTTATCACTGGAACTCTTGCTCCAGGCATAGACCCGGTTAATCCCCCCCACACGCTCGTCGTCCAGGTTCTGAGGGGCTGTGGCGCGACCCAACCAGGTGCTGACACCGCGATTGACTCGGGTCATGAAGCGATTGCTCAGTGGACGCTCGATATCGCAGAACAGAATGACACGGGTCTTTTCCGTTTCATTCTTGACCCAGTGCACGTAGGTCTCGTCGAACATCACGTCTTCACCGTCGCGCCAGGCGTAAACCTGCCCATCGACAAAGATGCGGCAAGCATCGGAATTGGGGGTGGACAGGCCCAGGTGATAACGCAGGGAGCCGCCAAACGGATCACGATGCGGGTTGAGGTGGCTGCCGCCCGGCAGCAGCGCGAACATTGCACCTTTGACGCTGGGAATGCTGTTGACCAGTTCCACGGTTTTCGGACACAAGACCTCGGCGGAAGGCAGCGGTTTGTCATACCACTTGAGATAGAAACGTTTCCAGCCCTTCTTGAAGAACGATCCGAAACCGGCGTCGTTGTTCTTTGCCGCCGCGCGGATATACCCCTCGTCGAACAAGTGCATCGCTTCATCGCGAATCACCTCCCAGTTGTCCTTGAGCACATCCAGTTCCGGGAACTTGCTGCGATCCAGATACGGTTTCGAAGGCACACCGGAAAACAGGTACATCAAGGCGTTATAGGGGGCGAACAGTGCCGAATGGTTAACGAACTGGCGCAGAACCGGCAGGCGCGCCTTACCACGCAAATGCACATAGAGGGTGCTGCCGAGAAACAGCAACAACAACGATGCCTTCGCGGCAACCGATAAGGTCATCAACAACTCCTTTGAAGATAGACTGCACTGCACCACGTCTATTGCCCGACATGGCTGCCAGTATGATAAACACTACCGACCCGGTGAAAACCTGCACTTTTCAACATTCAATGTTAATGAATGTGCAACAAAGCATTTATTAACATAAGGTGCCTGAACGCTGGCTGATGTAATCCATCATCAACCGGACCAGTTCAATGGATCGCAACCAGCGATAACGCCTCAGCCATCACCGCCAGCCACAATCGGCCAATGTTTAGTGCTTACTGCTGATTCTCCTGCTCGGTAAACAGATCACTGAACAGCATGCTCGACAGGTAACGTTCACCGGAATCCGGAAGAATCACCACGATGGTCTTGCCCTGCATTTCCGGGGTCTCGGCCAGCCGAACGGCCACTGCCATGGCGGCACCGCAGGAAATCCCGCACAAGATTCCTTCTTCCTGCATCAAGCGCAAGGCCATGGCCTTGGACTCTTCGTCACTGACCAGCTCCACCCGATCGACAATCGACAAATCGAGGTTCTTCGGCACAAAACCGGCACCGATGCCCTGGATCTTGTGCGGGCTCGGCTTGATTTCGTCACCGGCCAGGGCTTGGGTGATCACCGGAGACACCACGGGTTCCACCGCCACCGAGAGTATCGGTTTGCCCTGGGTATTCTTGATATACCGTGAAACCCCGGTGATGGTTCCACCGGTTCCGACGCCTGCCACCAGCACGTCGACCGCGCCGTCGGTATCGTTCCAGATTTCCGGGCCGGTGGTTTTTTCGTGGATGGCCGGGTTGGCCGGGTTGTCGAATTGCCCCGGCATGAAGTACTTCGACGGGTCGCCGGCAACGATTTCACCGGCTTTCTCGATCGCCCCCTTCATACCCTTGGCCGGCTCGGTCAACACCAGTTCGGCGCCCAGTGCCTTGAGCACCTTGCGGCGTTCGATACTCATGGATGCCGGCATGGTCAGCATCAGCTTGTAGCCCCGGGCGGCGGCCACGAAGGCAAGGCCTATGCCAGTATTGCCGGAGGTGGGTTCGACGATGGTCATTCCCGGTTTGAGTTTGCCGCTACCCTCGGCATCCCAGATCATGTTCGCGCCGATCCGGCACTTTACCGAGTAACCGGGGTTGCGCCCTTCGATCTTGGCCAGGATGGTCACACCACGCGGCGCAATGCGATTGATCTGCACCAGAGGCGTGTTGCCGATGGAGTGGGCGTTGTCAGCGAAAATGCGGCTCATGGCTGGGTCCTTAACGACAGCATTGAAATAGGGCATCAAGGTAAGCCCTCTTGCCTGCAGGCGTCCAGTCAGGTCGAACGTCCGCTTATCAGTGCAGTCAATGGCTTTAGATCGCCAGAGATTTGCCGCCATGAAACGTCGATACAGTTGGCCCCTGCTAACCCTCATCGGCCTCGTTGTGTTGCTGATAACGCTCCACATCGCCTTGCCCTATCTGGTGCGCGACTACCTCAATGAGCGGCTGGCGAACATGGGCGACTACCGTGGCCAGATCACCGACGTGGACCTGGCCCTGTGGCGCGGGGCCTACAAAATCAACGGACTGAAAATCGTCAAGATCGATGGCAAGGTTCCGGTGCCTTTCGTCAACGCGCCGTTGATCGACCTCTCGGTCAGTTGGCATTCGCTGTGGTACGACCGGGCGGTAGTGGCCGAAGTGCAGTTCATCAATCCCGAGATCAACTTCGTCGACGGCGGGGCCAACAAGAAAAACTCCCAGACCGGCGAGGGTACCGACTGGCGCGCGCAACTAGGCAAGCTGCTGCCCATTACCCTGAACGAAGTGCAGATCAACGATGGCAAGATCAGTTTTCGCAACTTCAACTCCAAACCACCCGTAAACATGAATGCCACAAAAGTGGATGCCAACATCTACAACCTGACCAACGTGGTCGACACCAAAGGCAAGCGTGATGCGCGCTTCAAAGGTAAAGCCCTGCTGCTGGGGCACGCGCCACTGGAAACCACGGCCACTTTCGATCCCTTGAGCGACTTCGAAGACTTCGAGTTTCGCTTGCGCACCACGGATATCGAACTCAAGCGTTTGAACGACTTCGCCGCGGCCTACGGCAAGTTCGACTTCAATGCCGGCCATGGCGACGTGGTGATCGAAGCCTCGGCCAGCAAGGGGCGACTGACCGGCTATATAAAGCCACTGCTGCGCGATGTTGATGTGTTCAACTGGCAGCAGGATGTACAAAACAAGGACAAAGGACTGTTCCGCTCGATTTGGGAGGCCCTCGTCGGCGGTACCGAGACCGTCCTGAAAAACCAGGGCAAAAACCAGTTTGCGACACGGGTTGAACTCAAGGGCAACGTGCATCAGAAAGATGTCAGCGCATTCCAGGCTTTTTTACAGATTTTACGCAATGGTTTCATCCAGGCATTCAATGCGCGGTATGAGCGACCCCAGCCGGATTCAGGCTGAGTCACCAAGTGACGCCCCATTCAGAGACTGAATAAGCCGTCTGCGTTCACAGTCGACCGGGCACCGCGTTATAGTCGGGGCTGACCATTTTATTGCGCCCCCGCCCTGCCTCGTTCAGGTCGGCGTTACCGTTCGAGGATTAGCAGATGAAGTTCGAAGGCACCCAGGCCTACGTCGCCACCGATGACCTGAAGCTGGCGGTCAACGCCGCCATCACCCTGGAGCGGCCATTGCTGGTCAAGGGCGAACCGGGCACCGGCAAGACCATGCTCGCCGAGCAACTGGCCGAATCCTTTGGCGCCAAGCTGATCACCTGGCATATCAAGTCCACCACCAAGGCCCACCAGGGCCTGTACGAGTACGACGCGGTCAGCCGCCTGCGCGACTCGCAACTGGGCAACGAAAAAGTCCACGACGTACGCAACTACCTGAAAAAGGGCAAGCTCTGGGAAGCCTTCGAATCCGAAGAGCGGGTGATCCTGCTGATCGACGAAATCGACAAGGCCGACATCGAGTTCCCCAACGACTTGCTGCAAGAACTCGACAAGATGGAGTTCTACGTTTACGAGATCGACGAAACCATCAAGGCCAAGAAACGTCCGATCATCATCATTACCTCCAACAACGAAAAAGAGCTGCCCGACGCCTTCCTGCGCCGCTGCTTCTTCCACTACATCGCTTTCCCCGACCGCACCACCCTGCAAAAGATCGTCGATGTGCACTACCCGGACATCAAGAAAGACCTGGTCAGCGAAGCGCTGGACGTGTTCTTCGACGTGCGCAAGGTGCCGGGCCTGAAGAAGAAACCTTCGACCTCCGAGCTGGTGGACTGGCTCAAGCTGCTGATGGCCGACAACATCGGCGAAGCGGTGCTGCGCGAGCGCGATCCGACCAAGGCTATCCCGCCGCTGGCCGGTGCGCTGGTCAAGAACGAACAGGACGTGCAACTGCTGGAGCGTCTGGCGTTCATGAGCCGTCGCGGCACCCGCTAAGAGGCTGATGCCATGCTGCTCAACCTGTTCAATGAAATGCGCGCAGCCAAGGTGCCGGTCTCGGTGCGCGAGCTGCTGGACCTGATCAACGCGCTGAAACAGCGCGTGACCTTCGCCGACATGGACGAGTTCTATTACCTGTCCCGGGCGATCCTGGTGAAGGACGAACGGCATTTCGACAAGTTCGACCGGGCCTTCGGCGCCTACTTCAATGGCCTGGAAAAGCTCGACGACCACCTGCAGGCACTGATCCCGGAAGACTGGCTGCGCAAGGAGTTCGAGCGTTCGCTGACCGACGAAGAGCGGGCGGCAATCCAGTCCCTCGGTGGCCTGGACAAGCTGATCGAAGAGTTCAAGAAACGCCTCGAAGAACAGAAGGAACGCCACGCCGGTGGCAACAAATGGATTGGCACCGGTGGCACCAGCCCGTTCGGCTCCGGCGGTTTCAACCCGGAAGGCATTCGGGTCGGTGATGCCGGCAAACGCCAGGGCAAGGCGGCCAAGGTCTGGGACCAGCGCGAATACAAGAACCTCGACGACTCGGTTGAGCTGGGTACGCGCAACATTAAGGTCGCGCTGCGTCGCTTGCGCAAATTCGCCCGTCAGGGCGCGGCGGAAGAACTCGATATCGATGGCACCATCGACCACACCGCCAAGGATGCCGGCCTGCTGAACATCCAGATGCGACCGGAGCGGCGCAATACCGTCAAGCTATTGTTGCTGTTCGACATCGGCGGCTCGATGGACGCCCATGTGAAGATTTGCGAGGAGCTGTTCTCGGCCTGCAAGACCGAGTTCAAGCATCTGGAGTACTTCTACTTCCACAACTTCATTTATGAATCGGTGTGGAAGAACAACATGCGCCGCACCTCCGAGCGCACGTCGACCATGGACCTGCTGCACAAGTACGGTGCCGACTATAAAGTGATCTTCATCGGTGACGCGGCCATGGCGCCGTATGAAATCACCCAGGCGGGCGGTAGCGTCGAGCACTGGAACGAAGAAGCCGGTTACGTGTGGATGCAGCGGTTCAAGGAGAAGTACAAGAAGCTCATCTGGATCAACCCGTATCCGAAGGACACCTGGGGCTATACCTCGTCGACCAATATCGTGCGGGATTTGATCGAGGACCAGATGTATCCGCTGACCCTTCGGGGGTTGGAGGAAGGGATGCGGTTTTTGTCCAAGTAGAAATTCGTCGCCTGTGAAGGCCTCTTCGCGAGCAAGCCCGCTCCCACATTGGTTTTGTGCACGACACAGATCAAATGTGGGAGCGGGCTTGCTCCGGGCGGCGATCCGACGAAGCTTTTAGCGGTGAGTGAAACGCTGCAAGTACTCGACCTGTTCGCGATGCGCCATTTCCTGCACCACCGGCCGCAACCGCACCTTCGCCCCCGGCAAACACTGCGCCAGCCTCGCCAGCGCCAACGGCGTCAACGCTCCCAATCGCGGATAACCGCCAATGGTCTGTCGATCGTTGAGCAACACAATCGGCTGCCCGTCGGGCGGCACCTGGACTGCCCCCAACGGAATACCTTCGGAAATCATCGGTTGGCCCTGGTACTGCAGCGCCGCGCCCAACAGGCGAATGCCCATCCGGTCGGCTCGGCTGTCGATGCTCCACACGCTGTTGAACGCATCGAACAGGCTCTGCCCGCCAAACTCGCCAATCTGCGCACCGAGCACCAGATCCAGCAATGGCTCACCGGTGAAATCCGGCACCCATTGGCCCGGCAACTCCCGGAGCAATACCAGCGAGTTCCCCGAGTAGCTCAAGGACGCGCCTTTACCCAGCGCATGGCCCATTCCGTCCAGGCCGCCGAGTTCCTCACGCACCACCGTCGCGCTGCTGCCCAGCACTTTCGGTGCATCAAACCCACCCGGCGCCGCCAGATAGGCCCGGGCACCGAGTAGCGGCCGGGTGAATTGCAAACGCTGACCTTTGTGCAACCTGAAACTGCGCCAAGGCGCCAGCGCCTCGCCATCCACCTGCGCACCCAAATCCGCTCCGGCCAGCGCCAGTACGCAATCATCCTCGGCAACGACGGTGAACCCGCCGAGGGTGATTTCGATCACCGACGCATCCAGTCCGTTGCCCAACAGCCAGTTGGCCCAAGACATCGAACGCCAATCGGCCGCTCCGCCCTGGGTCACGCCCAGATGCCGCACGCCGAATCGGCCGGCATCCTGCAACAGGCACAGCGCCGTACTCGCTTCAATCATCAGACGGCTCATGCCTGGGCCTCCAGTGGCGTATCGTCACCGCCCAGGTTAATGAATTCGGCATGGCCGACCGCTTCGAACCTTACGGTGTCACCGGGTTGCATCAAGCTGTAGCCGTCACGGTTGCGATCGAACAGTTTGGTCGGCGTGCGGCCGATCAAATTCCAGCCCCCCGGCGACACCACCGGGTAAGCCGCCGTTTGTCGTTCGGCGATGCCGACACTGCCGGCGGCGACTTTCTTGCGTGGCGTGTTCAGACGCGGCGCGGCGAGCACCTCCTCCACCAACCCCATGAAGGCGAAGCCCGGTGCAAAGCCCAGGGCAAACACCTGGTACTCACGCTCGCAGTGACGACGGATCACCTCCTCCACCGCCAATCCGCTGCGTTGCGACAACAGGCTCAGTTCCGGCCCGACACTCAAGTCGTACCACACCGGCAACACATGGCAGGTACCGCGCGTACGCGCATTGGGCGACAGATCGATCAGTGCCAGGGCAATCAACTCGCGGGCCTGGGCGGGACTCAGTGCGTTCAAGTCGTAATGCACCATCAAGGTGGTGTAGGACGGCACCAGATCGATCAGATGCCCGGCGAATGCCGCGCGCAGACTTTCACTGGCCGCCAGCATCCACGGCATGTTGGTTTCGGCAATTTCATCGAACAGGCGCACCATCAGGCAATCCAGCGCCACAACCTCTACCCGCAGTTTCATGACGCGCTCTGCCGGTTCAAGGCTTCACGGATACGTTGCACGGCAGCGACCGAACTGGCGTTGTCGCCGTGCACGCACAGGGTATTGGCCTGCAAATGCAGGGCACTGCCGTCACTGGCGGTGAGCGGATCGCCACGGGCGATGGTCAGTGCCTGCCCGATGATTGTTTCCGGGTCGTGATGCACCGCTCCCGGCAGTTGTCGTGACACCAGCCTGCCGGCGCTGTCATAAGCACGGTCGGCAAAGGCCTCGAACCACAGGGTCACGCCGTATTCATCGCCCAGTTGTTGGGCGGCGCTGTTGTCGCGGGTGGCCATCAACATCAACGGCAGGTTGCGGTCATAGGACGCTACCGCTTGCAGCACAGCGCGCAGCAGTGTCGGGTTGGCCATCATGTCGTTGTACATCGCGCCATGGGGTTTGACGTAGCTGACCCGCCCGCCCTGGGCCCGGCAGATACCGTCGAGGGCGCCGATCTGGTAATGCAGGATGTCTTGAAGTTCCTGGGTGGCATAGGCCATGGAGCGACGGCCGAACCCCACCAGGTCCTGATAGGCCGGATGCGCACCAACTTGCACACCGTGGCCGAGGGCCAGGCTGACAGTCTTGCGCATGATGCTCGGGTCGCCGGCGTGAAAACCGCAGGCGATGTTGGCGCAATCGATGAAGGGCATGATTTCCGCGTCCAGACCCATGGTCCAGCTGCCGAAACTCTCGCCGATGTCGCAGTTCAATAGCAGGCGGCTCACACTGAACACTCCTGTAGGCTTTATTCTTTTCAGCTGTGGGACATATCTATAAGACAGCCCCGCAGGTTATCAGTTACTGGGCGTCGAGTTGCTTGCCACGGGTTTCCGGCAGGCTCAGGGCCGCGAGGATCACCACCCCGTAGGAAACCGCCGCAAAGGCACCGATGCCTACACTCAGTGGCACGGTCTGGCTGAGCAGGCCGATCAGCAGCGGAAACAACGCCGCCAGCGCCCGGCCGATGTTGTAGCAGAAACCCTGGCCCGAACCGCGAATGCGTGTAGGGAACAATTCGGTCAGGAATGCGCCCATGCCGCTGAAAATCCCCGAGGCGAAGAAGCCCAGCGGAAAGCCCAGCCACAACATCACGCCATTGCTGACCGGCAGTTGGGTGTACAGCAAGACAATGGTGAACGAGCCCACGGCGAACAGGATGAAGTTCTTTTTGCGTCCGAGGATGTCGGTCAAATAGGCGCTGATGACATAACCGACGTAGGACCCGACGATCACCATTGCCAGATAACCGCCTGTGCCGAGTACGCTCAAACCGCGCTCGTTTTTCAGGAAAGTCGGCAACCAGGACGTGATCGCGTAGTAGCCACCCAGCGCGCCGGTGGTCAGCAACGAAGCGCGAATCGTGGTGAACAGCATGCCGGGGGCGAAGATCTCGTAGAACTTCGACGGATTGCTCGGCTCCTGTTTAGCCTTGGCCTCACGGTAGATTTCCGGGTCTTTCACCAGTCGGCGAACGAAGATCACGAAAATCGCCGGCACGATGCCAAGGATGAACAGCGCGCGCCAGGCGTCTTCCGGTGGCAATACCGAGAACAGTAGCGCATATAGAATCGCGGTCAGCCCCCAACCCAGCGCCCAGCCGGACTGCACCATGCCCACCGCCTTGCCACGGTCCTGGGCACGAATCACTTCGCCGATCAGCACCGCTCCGGCCGTCCACTCGCCGCCGAAACCGAATCCCATCAACGTGCGGGCAATCAGCAGTTGCTCGTAGCTCTGGGCAAAGCCGCAGAGGAAGGTGAAGAAGGCAAACCACAGCACGGTCAGTTGCAAGGTGCGCACACGACCGATGCGGTCGGACAGAATCCCCGCCACCCAGCCACCGATGGCCGAAGCGATCAGCGTGCTGGTGTGAATCAGCCCGGCCTGGCCGGTGGTGATGCCCCACATGGCAATCAGGGTCGGCACCACGAAGCTGAGCATCTGGGTGTCCATGCCGTCCAGGCCATAGCCGATCTTGCAGCTCCAGAAGGTGCGGCGTTCCTGCTGATTGATGTTGCGATACCAGTCGAAAGGTCCCGGGCGGGCCGAGGCTTTCGGAATGAAGGGGGTGTCGGGCGCACTCATGGCAAATCTCCGCGCTGATTTTATTGGTATTGTTCTGAGCCCCGACGACGCCTATCGTGGGAACCGGATGCGCCGATTTTTGGACGCGTGCCCCTGCTGCGTCCAACTAATAAAAACCCGCCTTAGACATAAGAAATCTTTATCCCATGAACCTGAAGTTTCTCGAGACCTTCGTCTGGGTCGCCCGACTCAAGAGTTTTCGCCTGACCGCCGACAAGCTCTTCACCACCCAGGCCTCGATTTCCAGCCGCATCGCAGTGCTTGAAGGCGAGCTCGGGGTAAAGCTGTTTCTGCGGGATTCACGCGGCGTAAGCCTGACGCCCGAAGGCCTCAAGGTGCTCGATTACGCCGAGCAGATGATGGACACCATGCAGGCACTCAAGCAGTCGATCGAGACCCGCTCGAGCAAGGCCGGACGGGTGCGCATCGGCGTGATGGACACAGTGATCCACACCTGGCTCAGCCCGCTGGTGGCGCAGATGACCGATCACTACCCACTGGTGGAGATCGAGCTGGTGGCCGATACCTCGCTCAACCTCTGCGATCAGCTGCAAAAAGGCTTCCTCGATGTGATCCTGCAAACCGACCTGCTGCGCCAGGAAAGCGTGCGCAGCCTGGAACTGGCGAGCCACCCGATGGGCTGGATTGCCGCCAGCAACTCCCTGTACAACCGTGAGTATTCAGGCGTCGCCGATCTGGCGAAAGAGCGGATCATTACCTACTCGAAAAACTCTCACCCGCATCAGCAAGTGCTCGCCCTGATGCAGGCCAATGGCGTGACGGCGCCACGGCTGAATTGTGTGAACTCGGTGTCGGCGATTACCCGGCTGCTGCGCGACGGCTTTGGCATCGGCGCGTTGCCTCCGGTGCTGGTGGCCGAAGAGCTGGCACGGGGTGAACTGACCCTGCTGGACATCGATCAGCGACCACCCGACCTGCAGGTGGTGGTGTCGTGGCGAGTGGGCGTGGAATGGGTCGAGGAGATTGTGACGTTGTGTCAGCAAGTGCTGGAGGAATATGCGCGAAAGGTGGGAGAGCGCTACATGGTCTTGAGCAAACCCCTGGCCAGCCCCTGAAAAGGCGACCCCTAATGTCATAAGTAGTAATTGCTATCATTTGCATTAATATTTTGAAAATGTATTCTCTGCGCGCACTTAGCTAAATCACTGTCCAGAAGGAGTCGGACTCGATGCGCGCTTACACGCAAAAACAGCAGCAATTGCTCTCAAACTGGAGCGAAGCTCTCGGCACTCCGGCCTTCCAGTCCCAACGCATCACCCTCGACCATTTGAGCAATGCCCTGGAGCCCGCCGCGCAGCGCAGCTTCCAACGCCTGATCCAGGCGCTGTTTCGCGAAGGCCTGATCAACCCTGACGCCTGCGAATACGACGACAACAGCCGTTGCTGGTTGCCGCTTGGCGACGGTGCGCGGCTTTGCTTCGATCACCTGTCGAGCGGAAGAATGAACAGTTGGGACGTTCGCGGCAGCATCGTCCTGCACACCCCCGACAGCCTGCCCCACAAAATCCAGTTGCCCAGCGAACTGCTCGCTCACCTCGGCACTCAGCTCAACCCGCCCGCCTCCCCGCAGGTACTGGAACGTCTGGCCCGCGAACTGGACGATAGCTACAGCAACGACACCCTGTGCCTGGCGTTCCACCATGGATGGACCGAGCGCCTCAGAGAGCAGATCGACACCGAGCACGACGACAACTTACTCGCTTGGCTCAAAGCCAGCCCCGACCATCAGAACCCGACGTCATTGCTCGAACAGTGGGGCACGCTCGGCCACCCCTGGCATCCGAACTACAAGACCAAACTGGGCTTGAGCGCTGCACAGGTCATCGCGTTCTCGCCGGAATTCGAAGCGAGTTTTCCGATTCTGCTGTGCGCCCTGCACCGTCAGTACGCACACGTCGAGTCACTGGCCGGCACCGCCGATTACTGGGACTGGTGGCAGGGCCACTTCCCGCAGGCCGCTGAACAATTGCAGCACCATTTGCAGCAACGGGGCCTGGAGGCAGCGGACTATCTCCCGCTGCCGTCGCACCCATGGCAAGTCAATCAAGAACTGTCCAGTTCGTTTGCCGGCGAGATCGCCGACAACCTGCTGATCGTCACCGACATCGTTGCCTTCACCGGCCACCCGACCATGTCCTTCCGCACGGTCGTACCTGAGGCCAGCCGCGTTGCGCCGATGGTCAAACTGCCGGTGGCCTTGCGACTGACCAGCGTACAGCGCACCGTGTCGCCGCGCTCGGCCCGGATGGGACCGCGCATCAGCCAACTGATATTGCAGATTCTCGATCATGAACCGCAGATTCAGCGCCTGCTGAACATCGTGCCGGAGCGCATCGGCGTTCATTACGCGCCACAACCGGCCAATGACGAACGGTCCCGGCATGCCGCCGTGTTGTACCGCGACAACCCGCTGACCCTGCTGCAAGAAGGCGAACTGGCCGTGCCGGTCGGCAGCCTGTTCGCCGTCAACGAATTCGAACAACCGTTGCTGCGTGACTGGGTGCAACTGGCTCAGGGCCGTGACGACAGCGAGGCCATGCTGGCGTTCTTCGATGATTACCTGTCGATTGCCGTCCCGAGCCTGCTGGGCATCTACCTGATGTATGGCGTGGCGTTCGAAGCGCACCAGCAAAACAGCTTCATGGTGATGGGTGCTGACGGGCAGTTGAATCGGCTGCTGCTGCGAGACTTCGGCGACATTCGCATTGATCGCAAAACCCTGCACGCCAAGGGTCTGGATATCCAGCTGCACGATCCGAAAATGACCCTGTTCGACGACGCCGGTTTTGTCCGCGACAAGCTCCTGCACACCACGTTCATGTGCCACCTCGGTGAGTTGACGTTGCTCTGCGCCCGCCACTGGAATGTGCCGGAAAACAGCCTTTGGGATCGCTTGGCCATGCACGTTGAACAGTGCTTCGAGAACGTGCGCGAGCACGTCGAACCGGCGCGCTGGGAAAGCGAGCGTCACGCCCTGCTGGAACAGGACTGGCCAGCCAAATCGTTCATGCGCATGCGCTTGCACGACAGCCACGCCGACATCGTCGGACGCCTGAGTAATCCGCTGCGAACCAACGCCAATGCTCGCTGATGGTCGTGCATTACGACTGCTGATCGTCATCCAGTTTGTCTCCATGGGCGCCATGGAAATGAGCGGCCCGTTCTGGCCCTTGCAGATCCAGCATCTGCTTGGACCAGAGGGCGCCGGCTACACCGCACTGCTATCGGCGCTGGTGTATGCCGGCCCGATGCTGGCGGCCATGCTGCTGACGCCAGCGTGGGGACGGTTGGGTGATCGCACCGGGCACAAGCCGATGATCGTTCGGGCGTTGCTGGCACTTGCGCTGTGCCAGGGGCTGGCGGCGCTTACCCTCGACCCGTGGCTGCTGGTGGGCATTCGCGTGATGCAAGGTGCATTGGCCGGTTTTCTCGCCGCCGCGCAAGCCTATGCCCTGACCTGTTGCGACAGCTCCCGGCGCGGTCACACCCTGGCCCGCCTGCAGTCGGCAACCGCCGTCGGCTCGCTGATCGGCCCGGTACTGGGTGGCTGGCTGATGGACATCTCGGGGTTTGCCCTGCTCTGTTATGGCGCGTCGGCGATTTGCCTGGTGTGTGCACTGGGGAGCTTTTTCCTGCCGGCCGACAAGGCGCGTGCCTCGACGAAGAAACCGGTTGCGCCTGTGGCCCTGCCTAAAGGCTGGCTCAGTGGAATCCTGTTGGTGATCGTGTTGATTCAAGCCGCGAAGATGATGCCGCAACCCTTCTACGCGCTGTACGTCGCCGACATTCTGCGCGCGCCGGGCTGGCTGATTGGCGCTACTTACGCGGCGAGCGCCGCGACCCTGGCCATCTCCGCACCGCTGTGGGGGCGTCTGTTCGACCGCTGGCAGCCGGCTTACACCTTGCGCGTCATCGAAGGCATTGCCTGGCTCTGCGCCCTGACGCTCGCGGCCACGGCACTGGCCAGCGAATGGCTGGGTTTTCTCGTCAGCCGGTTGGTCTGGGGCATCTGGCAAGGCGCACTGCTCCCCGTCGCCTATGCGCTGATCGCCAACACCGTGTCTTCAAGCCAGCAGGGTTTTGCCCTCGGCCTGGGCAACAGCGCGGCCAAGGCTGGCGCTCTGCTCGGTGCCGTCCTCGGCGGGATCGGCATGGGGCTGGTCGGGCTGGCCCACAGTTTCTGGTTGGTAGCGTTGACCTACGCACTGGCCGCCATCGGGATCCGCTGGGTGCGCTCTTTCAGCTCCACACCAGCCCCCGCAATCGTATCTGCCCACACTTATCACGACTAAAAAAGACCACCTCATGACCCGAACCAAACTTTCCCTGTTGATTCCGTTGCTCGGCTCCGTCGGCGCCCAGGCCTGGGCCGAAGACACCGACCAGCAACCCGGCACCTTAAACATGCAGGCCACCGTCGTTTCCGCGACGCGCAGTGAAGCGACCATTGCCTCGATTCCAGGCTCGGTCCAGGTGATCGACGAACAACAGATCCGCCAACAGAGTGGCGCCGGGCGTCGGGTCTCCGACATCCTGGGGCAACTGGTTCCCGGCCTGGCGCCGTCCAGCGGCGGGATGAGCAACTTCGGCCAGACCCTGCGCGGGCGCAACATGCTGGTGTTGATCGACGGCGTGTCGCAGAACGCCACGCGTGACAACTTCCGCCAGCTCAACAGCATCGCACCGGCCAGTATCGAACGTATCGAGGTGGTTTCCGGCGCCAGCAGCATTTATGGCGCCGGTGCTTCCGGCGGCATCATCAACATCATCACCAAGCGCAATCAGGGTCAGGACCTCGCCTACAGCAGTAAACTGGGCCTGACCACCGGCAACAACCTCAACAGCAAGGGTTTCGCCTACGAGGCCTTTCAGAGTGCGACCGGGCGCAAGGATGCCCTGGACTGGTATGTGTCCGCCGACCTGACCCAGCGCAACGATCAGTACGACGGCAACGGCAATCGCATCCCTCAGGACACATCCCAGGGCAGCAACATGGACACCGACACCTATGACCTGCAAGGTCGTTTCGGTTACGAACTGGATGCCGACAAAAAACTCAGCCTGTCGCTGCAGGACTACAAGGACCAGCAGGACACCGGCTACACAAAAGACCCGAACAACCGGCAAGAGGCCGTGGCGGTCAAAGGACTGAAACTCGACGACCAGCCCTACACCCATAACCAGGCGGCCAACCTCAACTACACCGACAACGACTTCTACGGCCAGGGCCTGCAAGTGGAAAGCTACTGGCGCCGGGCCGACGCGCTGTTCTTTCCGGACCTGTCGCGGGGCAAGGCCGGGATCTCCGACAACAACAGCGTGCAGGATGTGTACGGCCTGCGTGCAGCCATCGACACGCCGTTGCCGGCCATCGGCAGCGCCACGGGCAACCTGGTCTGGGGCGCCGACTATGATCACGAACGGTCCCGCCAGCGCGGTGACCAATACACCCTCAATGGGCTGACCTACACCAAGACCGGCACCACTTACGAGTTGGGCCCGGATATCGAAACCACCACCAAGGCGCTGTTCGGGCAGATGTCCTGGGACATCGGAGACTGGACCTTGCGTGGCGGCGTGCGCCGCGAATGGATCGAAAGCGAGGTCTCCGACAGCATCGCCTACGGTCAGATCGTCCAGACCGGCGTACGCGCCATACTGCCCGGTGACACCCTCAAATACGATGCCACGCTCTATAACCTGGGCGCGGTCTATCACCTGAGTGAACATCAGGACGTCTTCGCCAATTACAGCCAGGGGTTTTCGCTGCCGGACATCCAGCGCTTCTTGCGTGACGTGAGCAGCACCTTCGACATCCAGAGCCTCAACGCCCAGGCCATCAAGGTCGATAGCTACGAGCTGGGCTGGCGCGGTGACTGGGACCAGTGGCAGGCCGACGTCACCGTCTATGAAAACACCTCGGACGTGACTCAGTTCTACGATGCCAATGAACGTGTCTTGCGTCTGATCAACCAGAAGGAGCGGGTTCGCGGCATCGAAAACAGCCTGACCTACCGCGCTACCGATCACTGGTCGGTGGGTGGCACCTATGCCTGGGCCAAAGGCGAAACCCAGCAGAACGGCAAATGGATCGATCTGCCGGCGACACGCATTTCTCCGGCCAAGACCACGCTGTTCGTCGGCTACACCGAAGACGACTACTCCCTGCGTCTGCAAGGCATGCACCTGGCCAGTTACGACGCCGCCGCCAAGGACAACAACGGGCGCGACATCGAAGGCTATACGCTGGTGGACCTGCTCGGCTCCGTGGACTTACCGGTCGGTCGCCTGGAAGGCGGGGTGTACAACCTGACCGACCGCACATACGTCAACCTGTTCGCCCAGGCCAACGCCAGAGCGCCCTACCCCAACGCCGAAGGGCGTACCTTGAGCATGACCTATTCGATAGATTGGTAATCAAACAAGGAGCCGGCTTGCCGGCTCCTTGACGCTCAAGGGTGTTACAAGCCGCGCAAATCCCGCTCTTCGATCGGCCGACTCTGGCGCAGACGCTTGCCGCCCAACACCACCCAGTCAATCAGCCGGAACAGGCACTCGATCCCGAACGACAGCAGCAACGCGCCGCTCATACCCCAGACCATCGCTTCGGGCGTCAACAGGATCTGGTAGCTGTAGCCATTCCAGGTTTCCTTGCGGATATCCGGATCGGCAGCCAGCATCACCTGCAGGAAGCGGATGTACCACGGGCCCTGCATCGCCTGGAATTGCTTGTCCAGCGCCAGTTGACGGGTCAGCAGGTTGCTCAGGCTGTCGGCGTCACTGCGAAATATCGGGTCTTCGCTCGCGCGGTAGTGGGCCACCAAGGCTTGCATGTCCCCCTTGAAGAACTGATTGGCGGTGTTCTGGAAGCCGCTCAGGCTGGTCTGCGCCTCGATCAGGTGCGCCTCGACCCGTTTGGCATAATCGCTGATGAAGCCCGGCACCTGGACACCGATCAACAGGCCCGCCGCGAACAACACCAGCCGTAGATAACTGAGCAACATGCAAGGAGTCCTTATTCGGTCTGGCCCTGGCTGACGCATTCGCCGCGTCGCCACAGGCTCCATTGACCCGGTTCGTAACGGGTCCAGGTTTCGTTTTCGGTCAGGGGTTCGGTGGCGATGACGGTCACCACATCGTTCGGCGTGGTTTCGGCCTGAAAATCGACGATCACGTCGACATCTTTCAAGCGCGCTGGGCCAAACGGTGCGCGACGGGTGATTTGTGCCAGCTTGGTCGAGCAATAGCAGAACAGCCAGTCGCCGTCGCTGAGCAAACAGTTGAACACGCCTTTGCTGCGGTACTCGGCGCAAGCGGCCACCAAGTCAGGCAGCAAGGCTTCGACCTCGACCGGCTCGGGAAACGCCGCACGCACACGGTTGAGCAAATCACAGAAAGCCGCTTCGCTGTCGGTATCGCCGACCGGGCGATAGAAACTGGCCACTGGCTGGAAGTCCGCCAACTGGCCGTTATGGGCGAAACACCAATTGCGCCCCCACAGCTCACGGACGAACGGATGCGTGTTGGACAGGCAGACCTTGCCGACATTGGCCTGGCGGATGTGCCCGATCACCACTTCGCTCTTGATCGGATAGCGTTGCACCAGGTTCGCAACTTCCGACTCGCAACTCGCCGCCGGGTCCTGGAACAGCCGCAGCCCACGGCCTTCATAAAAGGCGATGCCCCAGCCATCGCGGTGCGGGCCGGTACGCCCGCCGCGCTGCATCAGCCCGGTGAAGCTGAACACGATATCGGTCGGGACATTGGCGCTCATGCCCAATAACTCACACATGCTCGGACTCTCGCTCAATCGCAGGGGCAAGGTTACAGACGGGGTTCGACTCGCATCCGCTGAGGGCTGCTCGGCACAGGCGGACGACCGTAACGATCATCGCCGGCACCGCCAAACGGTTGATCGTCCTCGGGCTCATCGGCACGGGCGGCGGCTTTGGTGGCGGCCTCACGTTCCTTGCGGGCGTTGGAGGCGCGTTCGATAGGGAAACGGATCGCCACCAGCACCAGATAGAGGCCGAACGCGATCATGCTGTACATGAACAGATCGGAAATCGCCCGCCAGGCGTTGTTGCCGACCTTGAACAGCAGGTCGAGTGCGGTAATGGCGACAGCCGGTGCGACTTTGTCCTTCACCGGGTCGATGATGGTCGGGCTGAACAGCAGCACGGCCATCGCCAGCCGCAGCGGCTCGCGCAGCCAACGCCACATCCAGCGGGTCAAGCGCATCCACACCAACAGGCAGCCCAAAGCGGCGAAGGCGTAGAGGCCCCAAGCGATCAGATAGTCGTTCTCGGTCATGGTGTCCATGGCAAGGCAGGCAAAGAGGCGCTTATGATAACGGCTTTTCGCCCGTCAGGCTGCATCAATGCCTGACTGTCGGGTGCTATCCAGGTTGCCAAGCCCCTATTCCGTACACTGTTCGAGAGCCCTTCATGCCCCTATCCGCCACCATTCACGACGCTCCGATTGCCCGCAAGGCTGAAGGCTCCGATCCGTATGCCTGGCTGCAAGAGCGCGACACCGAGGCAGTACTCGACTATCTGAAAGCCGAAAACAGCTATCAGGAGGCGCAAACCGCCGACCAGGCCGGATTGCGCGAAACCCTTTTCGAGGAAATCAAGGGGCGGATTCTCGAGACCGATCTGTCCCTGCCCTCGCCGTGGGGACCGTATCTTTACTACACCCGCACCACGGCGGGCGATGAGTACGCCCGGCACTACCGCTGCCCGCGCCCGGCCGATGACAGCCTGACCCTCGACGAAAGCCGCGAACAACTGCTGCTGGACCCCAACGAACTGGCCAAGGGCGGCTTCTTTTCCCTGGGTGCGTTCAGCATCAGCCCGGACCATCAGCGCCTGGCCTACAGCATCGACTCCACGGGCGATGAGATTTACACGCTGTTCGTGAAGGAATTGTCCGATGGTCGTGTCAGTGAACTGGAATTCCAGGACTGCGACGGCAGCATGACCTGGGCCAACGACAGCCTGACGCTGTTCTTCGGCGAGCTGGACGACACCCATCGTCCGCACAAGCTGTATCGCTATCGCCTGGACGGCACGGCGGCCGAAGAAGTGTTCCATGAGCCGGACGGGCGCTTCTTCATGCATTGCTATCGTTCAAGCTCCGAGCAGCAATTGCTGCTGTCCGTGGGCAGCAAGACCACCAGCGAAGCCTGGGTCCTCGACGCCAACCAGCCGCAGCACGCTTTTACCTGCATCGCGCCACGGGTCGAGGATCATGAGTACGACGTCGACCACGGCGTACAAGTCGGCCAATGGACCTGGTTCATTCGCAGCAACCGTGACGGCATCAATTTCGCCTTATACACCGCCGCCGATACCGGCGCCGCGCCCACCGAAGCCGACTGGCAGAACCTGATCCCCCACAGCGACACGGTGATGATCGACGGGATCAGCCTGAACACCGGGGCCATGACCCTGAGCCTGCGGGTTGGCGGCTTGCCGGTCATTGAAGTTCACCCACAAGGCCGGGCGCCATATCGCGTGCAACTGCCGGATGCGGCCTACAGCCTGCATGTGCAAAACAGCCTGGAGTTCGAAAGCGACCGTATTCGCCTGCGCTACGAAGCGTTGAACCGTCCGGCGCAAATCCGTCAGCTTGAACTGGCGACCGGCGAGCAGAAAGTCCTCAAGCAAACCCCGGTGCTCGGCCCGTTCGATGCCGACGCATACGTCAGCCAGCGCCTGTGGGCCACCGCGCCAGACGGCACGCAAGTGCCCATCAGCCTGGTGATCAAACGCGCAGACCTGGGCAAACCCGTGCCGCTGTACCTCTACGGTTATGGTGCTTACGGCGAAAGCCTCGACCCATGGTTTTCCCATGCGCGCCTGAGCCTGCTGGATCGCGGCATGGCGTTTGCCATTGCCCACGTACGTGGCGGCGGCGAACTGGGGGAAGCCTGGTATCGCGCCGGCAAGCAGGAGCACAAGCACAACACCTTCAGCGACTTTATCGCCTGCGCCGAACACCTGATCGCCCAAGGCTTCACCACTGCAGCGCAGTTGGCGATCAGTGGCGGCAGCGCCGGTGGCTTGCTGATCGGCGCGGTGCTCAACCAACGGCCGCAGCTGTTTGGCGCCGCCATCGCCGAAGTGCCGTTCGTCGACGTACTCAACACCATGCTCGACCCTGACCTGCCCTTGACCGTGACGGAATACGACGAGTGGGGCAACCCTGAAGAACCGGACGTCCATGATCGGATCAAGGCCTACGCCCCGTACGAAAACGTCACCGCGCAAGCTTATCCGGCGACCCTGGTGATCGCTGGCTACAACGACAGCCGCGTGCAGTACTGGGAAGCGGCCAAGTGGGTGGCGAAATTGCGCGCAACCAAGACCGACAGCAATCCCCTGCTGCTCAAGACTGAACTGGGTGCCGGGCATGGCGGGATGAGCGGTCGATACCAGGGATTGCGTGACGTAGCACTCGAATATGCATTTTTGTTCAAGGTTCTAGGCATTGCCTGAGGAACTTGGGCCGACGAACCGGTCTTAATTCCGCACAAGACAGGCCGATACACTGCATATCCCCATAAGAACGGCTCAACCCCGGAACAACAGACACTACAAAAAAGACCGTGACGACATGTCTGAACCAACCTTTCTGAACAACGAAATTCGCGACTGGCTGATGGATTGCGGCCTGTTCAATCAACTGCTGCCGGCGGACTTCGCCGCGGCTTCGGGCTATTTCAGTATCAGCACCATTGCCCAGGGCGAGGAGATTTTCCAGGAGGGTGATGCCGGCAGTTTCATGTGCATCATCCACACCGGTCAGGTGGCGGTGCAAAAAACCAACGCTGACGGGCAGCGAGTCACCATCGCCACGTTACGCAGCGGCCGCTCATTCGGTGAAATGGCCGTGCTGGATGGCGAACGGCGCTCGGCCAGTTGCGTGGCCGCGAGCAACTGCCAGTTGCTCAACCTGGGTAAGGACTCGCTGGAAAAGATGCTCAACGACGCACCGAAAATCGCCGCCAAAATCATCCGCGCCCTCGCCGTGTCCCTCTCCAAACGCTTGCGCATGGCCGACGGCCAACTGCTTTCGCAGCAGGTCTAGCCACCCGGTGACTTGGCTTTCGGCGGATTGGTCTCCAGGCCCGGCACGGGCTGGTCCTTGATCGGCGGGCTCGGCATCTCGATCGGCACCAACGGCGGACCGCTACTGCCGGGGCCGACTCTAGGCAAAGGCGCCGGGGTGATCTGCGGGTACGGTGTAGGCGTCGCGGTACCGGGCGAACCGGGCATCGGCGCGGGGCTGACGGGAATCGATTGCAGCTGTTGAGCCTGCACTGCAGTTATCGAGAGCGCGGCCAGGGCAATGACCGTTAGAATGGTGCGCTTCATCAATGGCTCCGTTGGCCTTGTCGTCATGAACAGGCTACTCCCAACTGCGTCTGTTTGCCCTCCCGAGTTCTGCCAATTTTCTTCAAGTGAGCCCCATGAAACGTTTCGTTCTGCTGGACACCACCCCCATCCCTGAAAACGGCGGCGCCCTGTGCCTGTTCGAATACGGCGAGGATTTTGTCATCAAGATCCAGGGCGGCGACGGCGGACAATTGATGAACACGCGCATGCACGGCTCCGAAGATGCCTTGGCCGAGATCCCGTGCCGCAAAGTCGCCGGCCGACCAGATTCACGAGTGCTCATCGGCGGCCTGGGCATGGGCTTCACCCTCGCTTCGGCGCTCAAGCATCTGGGCAAGACCGCCGAAGTGGTGGTCGCTGAATTAGTGCCTGGCGTCGTGGAATGGAATCGCGGGCCACTCGGCGAAAAAGCCGGAAACCCGCTTCAAGACCCGCGGACCGTTATTCGCATGGAGGACGTGGCCAAAGTCCTGCAGGCCGAGCCCCAAGGCTTCGATGCCATCATGCTCGATGTCGACAACGGCCCCGAAGGCCTGACCCAGAAAGCCAACAGCTGGCTGTACTCCGCCGGCGGCCTGAGCGCCTGCGCCAAGGCCCTGAGACCAAAAGGCGTGCTGGCCGTGTGGTCGGCCAGCGCTGACCGGCAATTTTCCGACAAACTGAAAAAAGCGGGTTTCAAGGCCGAGGAAGTACAGGTCTTCGCCCACGGCAACAAGGGCACCCGCCACACCATCTGGATTGCCGAGAAGCTCAAGGGCTAGGCTAAACTTCACCCTATAACCGTCATTAGTCTTTCTACAAAGGTGAACCCATGAGTTCGTCCACCCCGACCAACACTTCGAAGCTGGATCGCATCCTCGCCGACAACCAGCGCGACAAGGAAATGGGCTACCGCGACAAGGCCCTGAAGATGTACCCGCACGTCTGTGGCCGTTGCGCCCGTGAATTCTCCGGCAAGCGCCTGAGCGAACTGACCGTGCACCACCGCGACCACAACCACGACAACAACCCGCAGGACGGCTCGAACTGGGAGCTGTTGTGCCTGTACTGCCACGATAACGAGCACTCGCGTTATACCGACCAGCAGTATTTCGACGAAGGCTCGCTGAGCACGCCGAAAATCGCGAAGGCCACGCACAACCCGTTTGCGGCGTTGGCAGGGTTGATGAAGAAAGAAGACTGAAGTTCTTCGGTACCTGAATTGGCTTCTTCGCGAGCAAGCCCGCTCCCACATTGAATCGCGTCCGTCCGGACACCTCGGTCAACTGTGGGAGCGGGCTTGCTCGCGAAGACGGACGTCCACTCGCCACCAATCTCAAACCGAACACCCCCGCCCCAATCCCCGTATAATCGCGCTTTTTTCCCGAAAGGCACCCCGCTCGTGGCAGACAAACGGTACAGCTGCATTGGTTTGTATAACCCCAAATCACCGGAGAACGTCGGTTCGGTGATGCGCGCCGCTGGCTGCTATGGCGTGGCGTCAGTGTTCTACACCGGCAAGCGCTATGAGCGCGCGGCCGACTTCGTCACCGATACCAAGCGCGTGCACTACGACATCCCGCTGATCGGCATCGACGACCTGAAGAAAATCCTGCCCCTCAACTGTGTGCCCGTCGCCGTGGAACTGGTCGAGGGCGCCCGCCCGTTGCCGGAATATACCCACCCGGATCGCGCGCTCTACATCTTCGGCCCGGAAGACGGATCGCTGGATAAAGAGATTCGCGACTGGTGCGAAGACGTGGTCTACATTCCGACCACCGGTTGCATGAACCTGGCCGCCACGGTCAACGTCGTGCTCTACGACCGCATGTCCAAGGGGCTCAATACCCGCTCCGGGCCAAAATTCCGCTAATCGCCGCACATCCGATTGAACGAGCTGCCCGCCCCGGCTGTCAGCTTGACTATCGATCCCTGAAGCCTGGAGACAGACCATGAGCGAACTCAAACGCGTCGAGCGTATCGAATCCACCCCGTTCCAGAGCCCTTCCGAGCAGAATGTGCAGGGCTGGGAGCGCATCGGTTCCCTGGCCGGTGGCGTGGTGATGGTGGGCAAGGGGCTGCGACGTGGCGGGATCTTCGGCCTGATCCAGGTAGCCATCGGCGGCGTGGCCCTGGCCCGTGGCATTACCGGCCACAGCTCGGCGAAAAGCCTGCTGGAAAAGGGCCGTCAGGACATGAACAACGTGCGGGCGAAAATCCAGCGGGCGGGGGAAGAACTGAGCCAGTTGAAGGCCAATGCCGAGGCGGCGACCAAAACCGCCACCGTTACCGGCAATGATTCCTTGAGGTCACCGAAGACCGGGGGTTGAATCGGGATTTGCGCTGAAGCCACTGGCCTCTTCGCGAGCAAGCCCGCTCCCACATTGGTTTTGTGTCTGGCACAGATCAAATGTGGGAGCGGGCTTGCTCGCGAATGGCGGTATTACTGAATCAATTCGGTACTGAGCACTTTTGAAGAACCACCGATCACGCTCTCGCTGAGCTGAACAAACGCCTGGGTATCGATAACCCCCTGCCGCATCGCCCCGCGCAGCACATCATCCAGCGACCGCTTGTTGTGGGTTTTCAGGCGAATCTCACGATCCAGCTCCTGCAGCAACACCACCGCCCTGGTCACCTGAACAGCAGTGATCTGATCTCCACGCAGCGTGGTGACTTTCTGGCTGCTCCCGACCAGTTTGCCGTGCAGGCTCTCGTAGCGCTCATCGCTCATGCCGCCGGCCCGGCGCATCAGTTCGATGGCGTAATACTCGGCAAAGCCTTCGCTGATCCAGTCACTGCGCTGGGTGCCTTTGATCCGCCCGAACATCTGGGCCAATTCGCGGACCAGGGCACTGGTGCCGCTTTCGCTGACCAATGGCAGACGGCTGTTGAGGTAGATCGACTCGTGCGCCGACTGGCTGCCGCGCCACATTGGGTCATTGGCCCCGACGATCAGCAGTTTGCCCGGGTGTCGCGGATACAGCGCCTGCACTTGCGGCCAGACGAAGGTCAGCAGCGTCAGCACATCCATACGGCGCATGCCCTGCCCCAGCGGCGAGGCGACGGTGACCTCGGTCTCGCCCAGACGGGTACGGCGGCTGCCGAGCTGGCCAGCGAGCATCCAGCCCGTGGGCCGGTCGAACAGTCGGGAGGGGTTGTCGATACGGAATTTATTCGGGCCGATTCGTGGCCACGCAGTTTCAATGCTTTTCCAGCCACCGGGCAGCTCGAACTCCAGGCGTGCAACCAGTTCGATGCCGTCCTGTTGATCGAGTCTGGCAGCCGGCACCAGATCGTCGCCGCGCATCAACGCCCAGTTTGGCGTCATGCGCGTGTCAAAGCTGCCGTTCTTGCGCCCGTGGCTGATGTTCACGCGGTAGGTCAGGCTGGCCTTGTCGGCAGCCGGATGCCACACACCGCGCGCCGCTTTGCCGGGGGTCATCTGCCACTGGCCGTCAGCCTTGAAATCGCTGTAGTGGCTGCCATCGCCGAGGTCGAAATCCAGGCTGCGTACCGCCGAGCCCTGGGCGAGCGTCAGGCGCACTTCGGCCTGATCGCTCTGGGGCAACAGGCGCACGTGGTAATCCAGATTGACCTTGTTCGCAGCCCATACGGGCGAATTCACGGCCAGTAATCCAACGACCCACGCCTGCCGCCATCCCACAGCCATACACACTCCTTCGTGAAACGTTGAACTTCAGGCAGTCAGCCTGCGCGGAAAATCAGGTGATCTTCCCAGTCATCCTCCGGCACGCTGCCTTCGGCGAGCATGCGCCCGGACTGGGAAATCCGCTCGTGATGAACGGCATCGCGATCACCACACACAAGGTGATGCCACAACGGCAGGTCCTTGCCTTCACTGACCAGGCGATAGCCGCAGGTCGGCGGCAGCCATTTGAATTCGTCGGCCTTGCCCGGCGTGAGCTGGATACAGTCCGGCACGGAGTCACGACGGTTGGGATAGTCCTTGCACTGACAGGTTTTCAGATCCAGCAACTTGCAGGCGATGCGCGTGTAATAGACGCTGTTGTCGTCTTCGTCTTCAAGCTTTTGCAGGCAGCACAATCCACAGCCGTCGCACAGCGACTCCCATTCCTCCTGATCGAGTTGATCGAGGGTCTTGCGTATCCAGAACGGTTCTACTTTGGCGGCCATGGTTCGAGTATCGACATCAGGTGGTGAAAAGGCCGCCAGTCTAGTGCCCGTAGCCCCTTGGGCCAAGCATTGGCGACTGTCGGTAGAACGGGCTTGTCAGTTTTTGCGCCGCCAAGTAGGGTTTTGCGTTGCTCCCACTTTCAAACGTAGCCAGGAATCTCTTGATGAGTGCCAACCCACGCGTTGCCGATTACGCCATTCACCCTCAGTTCACCGAGCGCTGGTCGCCCCGTGCCTTCACTGGCGAAACGATTCCAGAGCGAACCCTGCTGAGCTTCTTCGAAGCCGCCCGCTGGGCACCCTCGGCCTACAACTCGCAACCCTGGCGTTTCCTTTACGCACGTCGCGACACGCCGAACTGGGAGCGTTACCTGGGCCTGCTGAACGAATTCAACCGCAGCTGGGCTCAACATGCGTCGGCCCTGGTGATCGTGATTTCGAAAACCACCTTCACCGCGCCTGGCGCCACCGAAGAAACCCCGGCCCTGTGGCACACCTTCGACACCGGTTCCGCCTGGGGCCACCTGGCCTTGCAAGCGAGCCTGAGCGGCTGGCACACCCACGGCATGGCCGGCTTCGACCAGGAGCTGACCCGCAAAGAGCTGAACATTCCTGAAGGCTACGCCCTGCACGCGGCCGTCGCGGTGGGTAAGCTGGGGGACAAGGCGAGCCTGGCGGATTACCTGCAAGCCCGCGAAGAACCAAGCCCGCGTCGTCCGTTGAGTGAGTTGGCGGCTGAAGGTGACTTCACCCTCTAACAGCAAAAGATCGCAGCCTGCGGCAGCTCCTACAGGTGTACACATAACCCTGTAGGAGCTGCCGCAGGCTGCGATCTTTTTTCGTTGCGCCTTAGTACCCGCGATCGAAATCCACTTCCCCGCGCAACGCCTCTCCTGCCTGATACGCCCGCAGGTTCTCGACAAACAGCTTCACCATCATCGCAGGCGAAGTCGGTGCCGAGCTGTGGCCGGTCAGCAACAGGCCCCAGGCCGTCCAGAACGGATGACGCTGGGGCAAGGGCTCCTGACGGCACACGTCGATCACTGCGCCCGCCAGATGACCTTCCTTCAAGGCTTCCACCAGATCCGCATCGACCACCGCCACACCGCGTCCGGCGTTGATGAACAACCCGGTCGGTTTGAATTGCTTGAACAGCGCCGCGTCGTAGATATCGTGGGTTTCCACGGTGTTCGGCAGCAAATTGACCACGTAATCGACTTCGCCGACCAGCCGCGGCAGATCCGCCAGTGAACCGACCTCGATAAACGGTGCCTGCTCCCGCGCCGTGCTGGCAACGCCATACAACTCGACGCCAAACGGCACGAGGAACTGCGCGACACTTTGACCGATATCACCGGTGCCGACGATCAACACCTTGCGTCCCGCCAGGCTCTGGACCTGGCGACTGTCCCACTTGCGCTCGACCTGGCTGACCAGTCGCGCCAGTACTTCACGTTCGTGACCAAGCATATACGTGAGCACGTACTCGGCCATGACCTGGCCGAAGATTCCGACCGCACGGGTCAGCCGATAGTCCCGCGGCAAACCATCGGCCAGCAGCGGCGTGATGCCTGCCCAGGTCGATTGCAGCCATTGCGGTTGATGGCCCTGGCGCAACAGGGTCGCCAGCAAATCAGGCTGGCCGAGCCACACCGGGCAATCGGCGGCCTGGCTGGCCAGTTCGGCGGAATCACCGCTGGTCAGCACCTCCAGATCCGGTGCCGCCTCGCGCAACAGTTGGGCGTACACGGGGTGGTCGTGTTCAGCAATCAGGACGCGCATGCTTCAAACCTTTCAAAAACGGTGCAGACGGCCGCCGACGGAGCAAGTGCTCCGCCGATGCTGCCAATCGCTAAAATCAATCAGTGTTTCATAACCACGCTGAACAGAGTCTGTCTGCCGCTCACATCGGATCGTTGCGACGCAACAACTCTTCCGGCAGGTGCTCGATATACTCGTCTTCGGCAGGTGGCATTTGCAGGTGATAGCCCTGTTTTTCGAGGTTATCCAGCACGACCGTGATGTCCTCGCGCGACAGTTTGCGCTCGGGGCTCAGCACCAGGTCGAACGCGTGGATAGCCTTGCCGAAGGCTGCCATCAGGGACTCCGGCACGCGCTCCAGAGCATCGCTCTTGAGCACATACAGGTACATTTCGTTTCTCTTCGAGCTGCGATAGATGGAACAAATACGTTTCAAGGCTGTTCTCCGGCGGTGGCCAGGCTGTCGAGCAGCGCCTGGCCCATCAATTCGCGGCGCCAGCCACGCAGCGAATCAGGCAATTGGTAGGGACCATTGGGGAAGCCACTTTTAAGCAACGCTTCCAGGGTTTTCTTGCGCAGCATCAGTTCCGGCGCGATGTTCAGGCGCTCGGCTTCGGCCTGGCCTATGGCCTTCATTTGTTTGAGCAACGCAGCAGCATCCACCGGCAACGGCTCCGGCACGGCTGGCGGCCATTGATCAGGCGACACACTGCCAGAGCGCTTGATCAGATCAAGCAGAAACTCGCCGTCCTGACGCACGGTACGCGGGTGCATGTCTTCGATTTTCGCCAGGGCGCCGAGGTTATCCGGTTGCGTACGCGCCAGCGGCCACAACGAATGCTCGCGGATAATCCGGTTGCGCGGCAGATCGCGGACCCGGGCTTCCTTTTCGCGCCAGGCGCAGAGCTCACGCAAAACGGCGAGTTGGGCGCGGGACAGCTTCCAGGCCAGCTTGGCATCGCGATAGACCTCATACGGATCGATCTCGCGGCGCAGGTTGGCCACCAGTTCGGCGCCGTCTTCCAGGACCCAGGCGTATTTCTCGTCAGACAACTTTGGACGCAGCTTTACGAAAACTTCAGCCAAATGCACGGCGTCTTCGGCGGCATAGCTGATCTGGGTTTCGGAAAGCGGACGTTGCAGCCAGTCGGAACGGGTTTCACCCTTGGGCAGGTCGATGCCGAGCACTTCCTGCACCAGTCGCGAATAGCCCATGGAAAAACCGAGGTTCAGGTAAGCGGCAGCCAGCTGCGTATCGAACAGCGGCGCCGGCAGGCTGCCGGTCAGGCGTAGCAGGACTTCGAGGTCTTCGCTGCACGCGTGGACAACCTTGAGCACCGCCGGGTTTTCCAGCAACGCGGCCAATGGCTGCCAGTTGTCGATGGTCAGCGGGTCGATCAGATAGGCGCGAACGCCATCACCGATCTGCAGCAGGCCGGCGATTGGGTAGAAGGTGTCGACCCGCATGAATTCGGTGTCGAGGGCAACGAATGGCAACTGCTGCCACTCGGCGCACAACCGTCCGAGGCTATCGTTGTCGCGAATCCAGTGAATATCGATGGCCACACGGCTCTCCCTTGAAGAATGGCGCGCAGTATATATCGCCCCCGGCGATTTCCGCGCATCCACTGAACAAGAGCGTTAGCGAAAATTACTGCGTGACATAAAGAATAGTCCTACAAAGCCGAGCTAGCTGGTCTTACCCAGCACGTAGACCCGCATGCGCGCGCATCCGGGGAAAAAGTCCTGATGGCTGAGCAAACGGAAACCCGCCTGCCTGAACTCGCTTTCCACCTCGGTCTTGCTCGGTAACGGCCCTTCCACACCCGAACGCGCGCCCTTGAAAAGACCGTCGAGGCGCACCGCGACAATCACCGTATCGCGACTGACCCGGTAAAACTCGCCCAGCATCGCCAGACGATGTTGCGGGTTATGGAGGTGCTGGAACAGTTGCATGCAAAAAATGCAGTCAACCGCGTTCTCCGACAAGCCAATCGAGAACGCGGAGCTTTGGAAGGTCTTGACCCGCTTCAACAGGCTCTGCGAATGATGTGTCCGGGCATGATCGAGGATGTCCTGGGACGGATCCGTCGCGAGGATCACCCGATTCGCGTGCTCGGCCAGCACTGGCCAAAACCGCCCCACACCACAAGCCACATCAAGGATCAAGCCAGGCTCGCCAGCGACCTTGAGTGCATTGTGCACCAGGCGCTCCTCACGCCAGAGCGCCAGACGCCCGCCCAGATCCGGTGCTTGCGGCCGGAGGCAGACGCGCGCGTGCTCCTGGTCGTAGCGCCGGGCGATCTCAAGCTCGATGGCGGATGGGGGCTGAGCGGACATGTGCAATGGCTCTTGGTAAAAGTTCTACTGACCGCAGGTCGGCGGCCGCCGCGAGAAACAGAATGGGAGTGCTCAATCCTTGGCCAACACGCCGTCGGTCACTGGACCACGACATCCTGCAAACATGTCCAGATCCTGGTTGTAGACCTTGCTGTTGACCTCCAGCAGCCCAAGCATCGAATGGAACAGGTTGTCCTGGCTCAGGGATTTTTCACGGCTCTGTTGCAAGCAGCGGGTATCTACCGCAAACGATTTTTTATAGCTGTCGGAGAACCAGGCAAACATGGCTACATGCTTTTGCTGCTCCGGTGCCAGCATGTAAGGCGTGCCGTGGAGGAACAAGTTGTACTCACCCAGGGACTCGCCGTGGTCCGACAGATACAGCATCGCGGTATCCACTTTGTCCTGGTTGTTGCGCAGCAGATCAATCAAGGTCGACAGCACATGGTCGGTATAGACCAGGGTGTTGTCGTAGCCGTTGACGATACTTTCGCGACTGCAATTGTTCAGGGCATTACTCTCGCAAACCGGGGTGAAGCGCTCGAACTCTTTCGGGTAACGCTTGAAGTACTCCGGACCGTGGCTGCCCATCTGGTGCAAGACCAGTACCGTGTCCTTGTCCAGGGTATCGATGAAATGCTGCAGCCCTTGCAGCAGGATTTCGTCGCGGCATTCACTGTTGGCGCACAGCGCCGGATCTTTCAGACTGCTGACGTCCTGAAGGGTGACGCGATCGCACGTACCTTTGCAGCCAGACTGGTTGTCACGCCAGATCACGTCGATACCCGCGTGCTTGAGCACGTCCAGCAGACCTTCTTCGTTCTTTGCCTTGCTGGCGTTGTAGTCCTTGCGCCCCATGTTGGAGAACATGCAAGGCACCGATACGGCAGTTTCAGTACCGCAGGAATGCACGTCGGTGAAAGCGATCAGGCCATCTTCCTTACTCAGTTTCGGAGTGGTGTCACGGTTGTAACCAAGGATGCCGAAGTTTTCCGCCCGGGCACTTTCACCCACGACAAGCACCGTCAGGGATTTGCGCCCGTGAGTTTGCCAGGCCGGATTGCGCCGGGCATCTTCACCGAGCTTCACAAAAGGTTGATGTGCAGACGCGACCTGCTCACGCAAGAAACCAGCCGAGGCACCAATGTAATTGCTTGGCACCACCATCAGGCGCAACTCGTGGTGATTGCGAAACAGCGAAGACAGGCCTTGATAGTTAACCAGTGCAACACCACCAATGACCGCTGCCGAGGCAAACGCCACCAGAACTTTACTGAGTAGTTCACGGTGCCAACGACGATAATTAATCGGCATCTTCCACAACAGCCAGGACGGTAAAACGCCGAGCAGAAAAATATAAACAAATAATTTGAGCGACAGTAAGTCACGCACTTCCGTGGCATTGGTTTCAGCGAAGTTACGCAACATGCCGGTGTCGATCAGAACACCATACTGGCTCATGAAATACGCCGCGCCAGCGCTGGTCATGAACAGCAGGGTCAGGACCGGCTTGAGCAGCGGCCGGAATGCCAGCAGGGTCAGCACAATGTTGAAAGCCGCAAAGATCATCACCCCGAAGGCCACGCGCATGACGATGCCTTTGCCATCGGACGCGGTGATTTCGAACAGGTGTTGCCAGAGTACATAATTGAAGCCAACTAACAAAAATGCACTGGCAATCAGCGTCACCCATTCGGGGCGCACGGATTTAATCTTAAGCATGAGTTTCGGCGGGTCCTGAAAAAGGTGTCTCCGACAAATGTGAAAATTTCATTTACCGAGACAGCCCTGATTTTAGGTAGCCAACCATCAATTTTTTGTGAAAAATAAGCCAACAATTAGTTGGCTTATTTATCCCGCCTTACACTTACAGAGCATTTGAGAATGGTTCAGCCCTGATTCAGATCCGACTCAGGCCTGATGCAAATACCAGCGCCAGTCCTGCTCACCGACCTCCCCCATGAATTGACGATATTCAGCGCGCTTCACCGCAAGGTAGACGCCGAGGAATTCGCCGCCGAAGGCTTCCCTGGCCCAACTTGAACCCTCCAGCGATCGCAAGGTGGTCAGCCAGTCTGTCGGCAACAGTTTCGCAGCCTGGGCATAGCCATTGCCTTCCACCGGCGCACCGGGATCGAGCTGTTCGCGGATACCGCGATGAATACCGGCCAGAATTGCTGCAGCCGCCAGATAGGGGTTGGCATCTGCGCCACAGATTCGGTGTTCGATGTGCCGGGAATACGCCGGCCCGCCAGGTACGCGCAGGCTCACGGTGCGATTGTCCACGCCCCAGGTGGCCGCCAGGGGCGCATAGCTATTGGCCTGGAATCGACGGTAGGAGTTGGCGTTGGGGCAGAACAGCAACAGCGAATCGAGCAAGGTACTGAGCATGCCGGCGACGGCCTGCTTGAGCAGTGGCGTTCCATCCGGGGCCTGGCTGGCGAAGAGGTTGTTACCGTCCTTGTCCGCCAGGCTCACGTGCATGTGCATCCCGGTGCCGGCCAGGTCATCGAAAGGCTTGGCCATGAAGCAGGCTGTCATGCCGTGCTTGTGCGCCACCCCCTTGACCAGACGCTTGTAGCGCACCGCCTCATCCATCGCCTGTAGCGCGTCGGAGCGGTGCTCAAGGGTGATTTCCACTTGCCCCGGCGCGTATTCGGAAATGGCCGTGCGCGCCGGAATCCCCTGGAGCTTGCAGGCGCTGTAGAGATCGGCCAGGAATGGTTCGATCTGTTCAAGCTCGCGCAACCCATAGACCTGGGTACCGTGCGGACGCCCGCCATCGACATCCCGTGCCGGTTGAGGTCGGCCATTGCTGTCGCGTTGCTGATCGAGCAGGTAGAACTCCAGTTCCGCTGCCATGACCGGGTAATAACCGTCGGCCTGCAAACCCTCGATGACTTTGGCCAGCAAATGACGAGGATCGGCAATGGTGGCGGGCATTCCCTCCGTCGGGTGCATGCTGACCTGCACGGCTGCGGTTGGTATCAGACGCCACGGCATACGCGTGAGGCTGCCGCTGACCGGGTAGGCCCGGCAGTCGATATCACCGACGTCCCAGACCAGCCCGGAGTTTTCCACGTCGTCGCCGTTGATGGTCAAGCCGAGGATGGTGCTCGGCAATGGCCGCCCGCTTTCATACACCGCCAACAACTCGTCACGATGGAGCAACTTGCCCCGTGGCACACCGTTGTTGTCGAGGATGAACAGCTCGAACATTTCAATGTCCGGGTTCTGCTCCAGAAAGGTCAGGGCTTCTTGTCGGGTGGCAAACGAGGTCGTGGCACAACTCATGGGAACTCTCTTTTTCCGTGTCAGACGGGCACCCAAAAGCACCCGCACGTTAATCCCGCCATCGAGCGGAATATGTAGGAACAATCAGCGGAAAAAGCAGGAATCCGGCGGGCGCGCATGGCGGCAATGCCACAGCGCCCAGAAAGCCAGTTCAGACGGAAGTGCAGAGAGGTTTGGCGCGGTGGCGGGCGTGAATCGACGACCAAGGCTCGACGCCCGAGCGTCGATGGATGCCTTGAGGTGGATTGCGACTGGCCAACCGTCCATAGAGAGAACCGCAGAAAACAGATGACCCGCAGCGTCACACGACAGCTTAAGTCGTTAAATCAGGATTTGAAGAACCTTGGATATCGTCTGGCTAAACATTTAGCTGCGACATGTATTTAATTTCTAAATACTTCGCCGGAATTTCTGATTTGCCGCCTCCAGGCCACGCGCGCCTAATCGGAACCCTATTGTTCTAGGTCCGATCATGGAAAACACCCGAGCCACTTCCCGCCCTGCCCTCTGGCTCATGTTCAGCATTGTCCTGGTTGCCCTGAACCTGCGCCCTTCCATGGCGGCTGTCGGGCCTCTGCTGTCGGCGATTCGCGACGACATTGCGCTGAGCTTCAGCCAGGCTTCCCTGCTGACCATGTTGCCGGTGACGGCCATGGGACTGGCGATGTTTGTAGGCCTGCGCGTCAGCCAGCGATTCGGCGAGCAGCGCACGGTGGTGTTCTCGTTGCTGATCATCGGCGCGGCCACATTTTCGCGGTTGTTCCTTGATTCAGCCGCGCAGTTGCTCCTCAGCGCAGTGCTGGCAGGTATCGGGATCGCCTTGATCCAGGCCCTGATGCCGGCGCTGATCAAATCCCGCTTCAGCGACCACGTTGCCCTGTGCATGGGACTCTACGTCACGTCGATCATGGGCGGTGCCGCCATGGGTGCTTCCTTTGCGCCGCTGGTGATGGAGCGTACCGGCAGCTGGCGTATGGGCCTGGCGATCTGGGCCGTTCTCGCCGTGCTGGCGTTGCTCTTCTGGCGTAGGCAAAGCGCGGGGATGCCGACACTGGACTCGAGGGCATGCAGTAAAGGTTCGTACTTCGCCAATTCCCGCGCGTGGTTACTCGCTATTTTCTTCGGCCTGGGCACTGCGTCCTACACCTGTGTTCTGGCCTGGCTGGCGCCGTACTACGTGGAAAAGGGCTGGAGCGAACAGCATGCCGGATTGCTGCTCGGGTTTCTGACTGCCATGGAAGTGCTGTCGGGCCTGCTGACGCCCGTCATCGCCAACCGCAGCCGCGACCGCCGCGTCGTGCTGATGGTGCTGCTGACACTGATCATCGCCGGTTTCTGCGGACTGATTCTGAGCCCACGGCATTTGAGCCTGATATGGCCATGCCTGCTGGGGCTGGGCATTGGCGGCCTGTTCCCGATGAGCCTGATCGTATCGCTGGATCACCTGGACAATCCCGTGCGTGCCGGTGGCCTGACGGCATTCGTGCAAGGCATCGGCTACTTGATCGCCGGCCTGTCGCCGTTGCTGGCGGGGATCATCCGCGACCGGCTCGGCAGTTTTGAATGGGCCTGGTGGTCGCTGACGGCGGTCATGGCGCTGATGATGCTGATGGTTTTGCGCTTCAACCCAAGGCACTACAGTCGCCACATCCATTGATCCGGAGCCTGCCATGAAAACCACCGGTTTTGCCGGCGCTCACGCCAGCATGCTGCTTTGGGCCTTGTTGATCGCCGCATCGTTTTCCGCGGCGGCGCAAGTCAGCCAGGCCATCGACCCGATCCTGCTGACCGGTTTGCGCCTGCTGTTTTGCGCCTTGGTGTTTCTGCCACTGTTACTGCTCAAAAGCGATGCCGTCATGACCGCCCGCGCGCTGTTCGGTCACGCGGTGCTCGGCCTGCTGCTGGCGCTGTACTTCGGTTCGCTGTTCGAAGCACTGCGCTACACCTCGGCCGTCAATACCGGGACGATGTTCACGCTGGTACCACTGATGACCCTGGGTTTCGAAGCCGTGTTGGCACCTGACAGCCGTCTGAAACGACGGATTGTGCCGATGCTGCTCGCCGCCGCTGGGGCAGTTTTGTTGATCATGAAAGGCACCGGCCCCAGCGAGTTGCCATCGCCCTATGCATTGACGGTGTACGGCATCGGTTGCCTGGCGATGGCGCTCTATGCCCCCCTCAGCCAGCGCCTGAAAGCCGATAGCCTCAAGGGACGCGGGCCGGTGCCCTTGACGTTCTGGAACATGCTGTTCGGTGCGCTGTTTCTGCTGGTGTTCTGTGGATTGAGTGGCGGTTGGCGCTCGGCATCACTACTGACGCTCAACGATTTCTATTGGCTGATGTACCTGGCGGTGTTCGCCACTCTGGCGACGTTCTGGCTACTGCACCGGGCCATCGGCGTGATCGCACCGTCCTCGGTAATTTCCTACATCTACGTGAGTACGCTGTTCATCACCTTGTTTCACTGGCTATGGGGGCGCCAGATGCCGCTGCCGCTGGAAATGGCCGGCGCGGTGCTGGTGGGCCTCGGCATGTTCGCGCTGTTGATGTCCAGCCGCCGCGCCGTGTCGGCGATGGTCCAGGGTTGACAGGGTCTTGGGCGAAACGTCCTGCAAGGCGTTTTCCCTGCTCGCTCATTCCGCTAGGATGATTCACCCACCTTGCACACGGTCAGCGCAAGGGACGTAGCGAGACGCCATGGATGCTGAACAGTAATTCGCTTAGAAAACTCGACATGCAGGACCTCATGGTGTTCGTCGCCGTGTATGAGCAGAACAGCGTCACAGCCGTATCCGAGACGCTTTGCGTCAGCCAGTCCACGGTAAGTTACTGCCTGAAAAAAATGCGCACCGGCTTCGAGGACGAACTGTTCATCAATACCCGTACCGATGGCATGCAGCCCACCGGCAAGGCCAGCGCGATGTACCCTCACGTGCTGAAAATCCTCGAAAGCATCAATCTGTGTCACGCAGGCTTACCCACATTCGATCCGGGCCTGCAACCCGTGACCTTCAATATCTGCGCACCGGAATACTTCGAGCAACTGATCCTGCCGCGCCTGTTGAAAACCTTCGACCTCGCCGATCTTCCGGTGATGGTCAATGTGTTCAAACTCCAGGCCGATATCCCAGCCGAAGCGTTGCGCGAAGGCAGCCTCGACCTGGTGATGTGCTTCGGCCCGAACTTTCATCGCAGTCACGTTGACTTCAAATCGCAGACGCTGCTCGAAGATGATCTGGTGTGTGTTTTCGACAAGCACGCCACACCGACGGAACCACGCCTGAGCCTGCAAACCTATGTCGAACGTCGACATGTGTTCCCGACACCCTGGACGTCCGCCACCAACATGGTCGACGGCTGGCTCGCGCAGCAGGCACAACAGCGCCAGATCGTCGCACGCGCCAACAGCTACAGTGCAGCGCTGAAGCTGATTACCGGCACCGACTATGCCCTGACCCTGCCCCGGCGCATCCAGCGATTGCTGGCCAGTGCAGACACCTTCAATCACTGTGAAGCGCCCGAAGGCTTGCCGGGTTTCAGCCTCGACATGCAGTGGAACCAAAGTGTCGATCAGGACAGCGCCAACATTTGGCTGCGAGCGCAAATGATCCGGGCCTGCGTCGAGCAGGAAACGGCCTGATACTCAGTTGTTGATGGCGGTCTTGCTGTAGGAGTCGCGATCGATGTCGAGAATTTCCACGCACAACTGGACCTCAATGCTGCTCGGCCACTCACAAAGGTCCTGCACTACCGCCAACAGGCTTTCAGACAGCTGTTTCTTGATCTCTGAGGAACGACCACTCAACAGCGCCAGTTTCACATGCACGAACGCCCGCTCAGCCAGTGCCGTGCCGACCTTGAACGTCTCGACCTTGACCGCGCGGCTCTTGATGTCGAATTCGGCAGCAAACTGACCGGAACCCACCAACGTATTGTTCAACCGCATCAATGCCACATCGGCATTCAGATCAGTCAGGTTGGCGGTGTATTCCATGTGCAGGTGAGGCATGAGTCAGTTCCTGTAAGTGGGTGGAAAGATCGTACATATAGCACAGCGCAGCCCTGTTCATTCGGGCAGCGGCAAAACGGCACGCTCACTCATGAACGCTTCCAGGCGCGAGCGCAACCAGCGTTCGGCAGGGTCGGTATCGACATGACTGAGCCAGACCATGGACAGGTCCAGGGTGGGTGTCTGGATGGGAAAGGGTTCCTTGAACAGCACTCCCGATGCAGCCATCGCCTCGGCGGTGTAGTCCGGCAGGCTGGCAATCAGGTCTGTCCCGGCAAGCAGGGCCGGCAAAGAACTGTATTGCGGGACCGAGAGCACCACCTGGCGCGTTCGGCCGATGTCCGCCAGCCACTCGTCGGCGTAGCCACTGACGTTGGCGGTATGGGACACCAGCACGTGCGGCCGGGCGCAATATTCATCGAGGGTCAGCGGTGTGTCGGAGGCATCGGCGCGCAAAATGCTGGGCTGGATGTGCCGCAGCAACTTGCGCTTGGCATTGGCCGGCAAGCCACGGGTCTGGCTGATACCCACCGTGATATCGCCGGACGCCAGCAAATCGGGAATCCGCCAGTAATCGACATGCTGCACCACAAATACCACGTTGGGCGCTTCCTGGCGCAGCGCTCGCAGCAGTGGCGGCAACAGGCCGAACTCGACATCGTCGGACAACCCGATGCGGAACGACATCGTGCTGCTGGCCGGGTCAAAATCATGGGTCAGGCTCAAGGCCACGGACAACGAATCCAGCGCCGGCGACAGGTGCCTGATGATTTCTTCGGCCCTTGCCGTCGGCTCCATGCGATGGCCAACACGTATGAACAGCGGGTCATTGAACATCGCACGCAAGCGGTTGAGCGCGGAACTGATGGTCGGCTGACCGAGAAACAGCTTCTCCGCCACCCGAGTGACATTGCGCTCGAGCATCAGCGTTTCGAATACCACCATCAGGTTGATATCCGCCTTGCGAAGTTCGTTGCGATTCATCCACTGCCCCCCGATCCCTAAATCTGCAGACAGTTTAGGTAGCGGATGCGACTGCCGTCTATCCGACTCAGGTCCAACAGCCTGACGCAGATTGAAAACAAAGCTGCCCTGAACGAGCAGCTTCATCCTCCTCAAACTAGATTTCCTTGATCGGGGTCTGCTCGCAGGTCCCCTTGATCAAACTGATTGCATGCAGGCAATCGGCCTTGTTGACGTACGCCTCCCCGCTGGCAATCGTTTCATGATTCCCTGCCCTCAACCGCCAACGCCATTGGCCCTTGCCAGTCAGGACAGTGCCGCGGATTTGTCTGTAAATCTCAAAATACATTGCTCGCTCCTTGCGATTGCTGGTGACCGCAGATCGGTGATCTGCGGTCACCAGAGTAAAGGAGGCGCTTCCAGGGCGATTACTTGCAATGTCAGGGGATATTTCGCACAGGTGACCCTGAACAGCTGCGTGCGC